>JBIIRF010000245.1:0-4368 GCA_044341715.1 Bacteroidia bacterium
CCGAAGTACAAACGGTGGTGTTTCGTTTAATCGTGAAAGCAGTTATTATCAGGCGGGGAATGATAATATGCATCCTGATCAGCATGCTTTGGAATACGATGCTTCCGGTACAATGTGGGTAGGGAATGATGGCGGTATTTTTAAATATACGCCTTCCGATCCGCTTTCGAAATGGACAGCTCAGTATAACGGTCTGTCTATAACGCAGTATTATGGAGTTGGACTCGATAGAGATGCAAATATCTTCGGAAACTATGAGGCGAATTATTTAGGTTCACAGGATAATGGTCAGCATCGTTATGATGGCGATGGAAATAATGAGATCGTTTATTTTGGTGATGGTGGTGACGCAGCGGTTGATTATACAAACGATAATACTTATTATTTTAATGGTAATGCAAAATTGTATAAAAGCTGTTGGCCGACTCCGTGTGATAAAACACCTCCTGTTACATCTTGTAATTGTAGAGATACGCTTTATAACCTGAATGGTGTTACTCCGGATAGGCCAATTGTAATCGATCCTTCCAATCACGATGTTATTTACCATGGTATGTTTTGTCTATGGAGATCACTCAATGGTGGTGATACATGGTCGTTGTATCCGGGATTCGATTGTACCGTTGGTGGATTTTCCAGCGCTCTTGAAGTAGGAGTAGGTTATAAGTGGATGGCAAAGGCTTTTGCTGTATTTCGTGAAACTTCTCCTGGAGTTTGGTCGAATGTAACTTCTAATCTTAGTACTGCTTTTGCAGTGAGCGGAGTTTTTATTACTGATATCGCAGTTAATCCCGCGAATCCATTGGAGGCCTGGGTTAGTTTCTCCGGCTATAACGCATCGTATAAAGTGTATTATACATCGAATGGTGGTGCTTCCTGGCTTAACTGGGGCGTCGATATTCCGAATGTTCCGGTGAATTGCCTGAAGTATCAGAATGGAACGAATGGCGGCTTGTATGCCGGTACTGATCTGGGAGTATATTATACCAATAATCTTCTGCCGAATTTTATTCCTTTTACCAATGGTATGCCTTCAGTAATTGTGACTGATCTGGATATTAATCCGGGGCAGGGACTTTTGTATGCAACAACGTATGGTCGTGGTTTCTGGTCTTCAACACTGGCAGGTGCATGCCCTTCTGATGAGAATACTTCTGCATTCGCTTCCTTGCCTGGTACAAGCAGCATTCAGGCTTCGAATTCGGTGTTAAGTAGTCAGTCGTTTACGAACGGATATGGACAAACGTTAGAGATGAAGGCAGGGAACTTTGTTCAGTTAAATCCGGGGTTTGAAGTTTCCGGCGGATCTGTTTTGTCTGCAAGTATTTCAGCCTGCAATGTGGTGGCTCGTCCGGTTGCAAATTATAATGATGGTTATCTGGTGTTGAGTGCAAAGGATCTCTCAGCCGGGATTAGTCCGGCGAAAAATGAGATGGGCTCTTCCAGTCAATTGAAAGTAATGCTTCATCCGAATCCGGCAACTGATTTGCTACATGTTAGCCTGGAAAATGTGGCAGATAGTAAAGTGGAAATACTTATAACAGATTTGTCTGGCCGTTCTGTTCTTCGTTTGGAAACAGATGAAGTGATAAAGAACGGACTTTATCGGATTCCTGTTGATGTAAGTATGTTCCCGGCAGGTACGTATATAGTAAAATCAACTTCGGAGGCAGGCACCGTGGCTCAGCCATTCGTGAAGTTGTAATATTATCGTAACTGATAAGAGGTCTGCTCAATTAAGAGTGGACCTCTTTTTATTCCCGGCAATTCGATTGGAATGAATAACTACATTCTTTGTTGTTCGTTTATCGGAATAAAAAAAGAGGCTGCCTGATTCAGACAACCTCTTTTTTTAATTCGGTATTTAATTTTATTGCTTTACCAGTTTCTTGGTTACAATGCCGTCGTTGTTGATGAAACGAATAGTATATACTCCTTTCGCAAACGCTTTAGCATCGATGGTAGCATTTACCAGATTGTTCATCTGCTCGCTGTAAACTACCTGTCCAACAACGTTCAGAATTTCAACTTTGAAATCCTGTACAGTTGATCCGTTTTTCACAGTGATAAGATCTGTGAATGGGTTTGGATAAACTGAAAGGTCGTTGGCGTTGATTTCACTGATTCCTGTTGTAAGCTGGTTGATTACAAAGGAGAACTCTCCGAATGCACCGCTGAATCCATCAATCATGATGAAGTAGTTAGATCCTGCAGTCAAAGTAGCAGTGTCGGTCAGAGGGAATCCTGGATCTGCTCCAACTAAACAATCAATGTAAAGTAATGGATCAGTACAGGTTGGTGCTTCGAATAATCCCAACCAAAGGCTGGAACCACCAACTGCAGGAGCGTCAGAAGCAAATTCATAATCTCCAGTTACAGGAGGTACAAAAGAATACCAGATAGTATTGTTCGGAGCGCTACAAGCAAAACCGGCATTTGCTACATCTGTATCTAATGGATCAGTAGCAGATGCATAAGTGGTGTTGCCTGTGTATGTAGTACCAACAGTTACAGGAATTGCTGCACAAATAGTGTCATTTACAGGTCCGGCAATCGGATTGCAGTTGGTGATGGTAGAAGCATTGTTCAGTTTTATAGCAGATACACCAATAGCAGCTAATCCAGCTGTTAAACAATCGTTGTCAGAATCATAAACAACGTAGTATTTTCCGGTGTAAGGTGCTGTGAACGTTAAACTGTTCGGACAAGCAGCTGCAACAAATGCTCCCGGAATTACTACTCCTAAACCACCATTGCCTCCTGTTGAATCAACGATTGTAATAGATGCATTATTTCCTGTACAGCCATCGATGAATACAGTTACGTCAGAACCTGCAATCAGGTTTACGAAATAACCATCTCCATCATAATAATCCCATCCGGAGCGGGTAAATAAAGTGTCATGTCCCTGACACATAAATCCTGTATATGGAGTGGTTGGAGCAGCTGGCTCAGCCCAGGCCGATGGTCCATAAACGGCCTGTGGTGTGCACTGACTGTACAAATCCAGTCCAATGAACAAGGTTAATAGAGTTAGTAGAGTAAATTTTTTCATGCGTATTTGGTTTTATTTGATTGTATATGCAAAGGTAGGAAGATCGTCCCCTTATTCGCAGGATGAATTGTAATTTTTATTTAATACCCGATTGTGGATAGTAACTGCATGAATTGTAATAGGATACCCGTCATAAATACCCACTCAATATTCTGATTTAATGGAGTGAGGTTTGAAATTTCAATTGTCGGGACCTGATTCGTTGCGCGGGTATTGATCGACAGCCTCTGCATAGGATAAACTTCTCCTGGCAAAGGTGTGGTTTCAATCCTTTAGAATCAACCTTTTTTCTCTTAGCCGTTGGTTTGAATGCCCAGTTCTTTAAGCTGGTCGGCGTGAATAACAGATGGCGCATCAATCATTACATCTCTTCCTGAATTGTTTTTTGGGAAGGCGATGAAGTCCCGAATTCCTTCTGCTCCTCCAAACAAGGAACATAAACGATCAAATCCGAATGCAATTCCACCGTGTGGAGGTGCTCCGAATTCAAATGCATTCATGAGGAATCCAAACTGTGCCTGCGCTTCTTCGTCAGTAAATCCAAGAATACTGAACATTTTTTTCTGGAGGTCTTTGTTGAAGATGCGGATACTTCCTCCGCCAACTTCAACTCCGTTAATTACCATGTCGTAGGCATTGGCGCGTACAGCTCCCGGATTCGTGTCGAGTAGTTGAATGTCTTCCGGTAATGGGGATGTGAAAGGATGGTGCATGGCGAACCAGCGGTTTACCTCTTCGCCCCACTCAAGCAACGGGAAGTCTACTACCCATAAACACTGGTATTTGTCTTTGTCTCTTAATCCGAGACGTGTGCCCATCTCCAAACGAAGTTCATTGAGTGCCTTGCGCGTTTTATTGGTTTCGCCGGCGAGAATAAGCAGTAAATCTCCCTCTGCGGCTCCCATGGCTTCTGCCCATTTCTTTAATTCTTCGGCCGGATAAAATTTATCTACGCTTGATTTCAAAGTGCCGTCAGCTCCATACTTCACATATACGAGACCGTTAGCTCCGATTTGCGGACGTTTTACAAAATCAGTAAGCTCATCAGTTTGTTTGCGGGTATATTCTGAGCATCCTTTTGCACAAATACCAACTACAAGTTCGGCATCGTCAAATACTTTAAATCCTTTGCCTTTTACCAGATGGTTCAATTCGCTGAATCGCATCTCGAAACGGGTGTCGGGTTTATCGCAACCATAATATTTCATGGCATCAGCATAGCTCATACGTGGTAACGTACCTATGTCAATTCCTTTTACTGTCTTGAAGAGATGATGTACGAGTCCTTCAAATGTCTGGAGGATATCTTCCTG
>JBIIRF010000024.1:0-13735 GCA_044341715.1 Bacteroidia bacterium
GCCATTTGGTGCTGTCGAGGAAGCTGGAGTTGAATTCATCGCCGCTGTTGAGACTGAAGTACTCCATTTTTTCGTCGGAAATTTCGACCATTACTTGCGCATGGACGGATGTCGTGAACCAAAATGTGACTAGGAATACAATTGACTTCAGTGGAAAATACATGGTCGCGCTGATTTTTACGAAGATCGTAATTCATTGCCAGTTTTCAGAGAGGAGTACTCACTAATTTAAGGGATAAAAAAAGGCCTGCAACTAGTAGCTGCAGGCCATGATATTCTATTTGTGTTTTTTAGAGTTTTATAAAGCGAAGTACTGCCGGTTTGTCGCCTTCAATAACTAGCTGGTAGACTCCGGCGGGTAGTTCGTTTACAGGGAGAATGACTGGTTGTTGATCCTGAATTTGTTTAGTCGTGATGACTCTTCCTGTTATATCATATAACTGAAGTCTGCTGATTCTATTTGCATCAATGGTGCGGATGCTGATATAATCACGACTCGGATTTGGAAACAGTTGATAAAATGAGGTGTTGGTGTTTTCTGCTAATCCGCTACAGTTGATTACCAGTACATCGGATATCGGTGAGGTGAGGTTACAAACTCCGTCTGTTACGTTTACTGTGTAATTTCCGGTTTGTGTTACAAATAGTGTGTCAGCTGTAGCACCTGTTTGCAGTACGCCATCCTTGTACCATTGGTATGACCAACTTGGATCGGTGAAGGCATATAATGTTACAGATCCACCCTGGCAGAATGCTGTTGGTCCACCGGCTGTGATGTAGGCATCAGGTGAGGTTCTGATCTCAAGTGGTAATGAATTTAGCGGACTGTATGAAGGAGGATTGGTAGAGAAAATACGGATTAGGTAATCGGTTCCGTCAATTAACCCATTAGGTACAGTGATGAGTATTGGAGATGTTCCTGTTGCAGTAACTGAGCCAAGTACTGTTGGGAAAATAAATTCACCAAACTCATCTGAAAGTTCTACCTGAAACTGATTGCCCGGATTCCATGTTCCTATTGCATTGATGGCTGCAGTGTAAGTATTATCGGTGCAGAACAATTGAGCAGGTAAACTGAGATTGATATCATTACTTCGTTTTACAATAGTGCCAAGTCCGTCGCCTACTGCAAGTGCATTGGTGCCGGTGAGAATATCTATGTCGTAGATCGGATCCTGATTCGGACTTATCTCTGTTCCCCAAACCGTTCCTCCGTTGGCAGTCCTGTAAATTTCGTTACCGGAGCTGAACCATCCATTCTGTGGATCGCTGAAATGAATACAGCCAATTGGTGCATTTGAATTCACTTGTTTTACGAGTGTCCAGTTGTTTCCTCCGTCAGTGGTGGAGTAAATTTCACCAACATCAGTTCCAATCCATCCATACATCGCATTGCGGAAATACATGGCAGTGGTGGCGTTAGAGCTGGGGGTAGAATATAAATTCCAGCTAACACCGTTGTCGTAAGAACTAAGGATATTCGGCTGATCTACGGAGATAACGATAGTATCATTTCCAAAACATTGCATCTCTGTGAAGTTATATCCGCCTCCTGTGAAGGTAGTGGGGAAATCAATCCAGGTGTCACCGTTGTCGGTGGAGTAGGTGAGTTTACCATTGGCTCCGCAAGCGTATATTTTACTGGTTCCGATTCTTGCTAATCCGTAAAGACTTTCGCCAATACCACTGAATATGAAGTTCCAGTTTTGTCCGCCATCTGTTGTTTTTACGATTGTTCCATTGGATCCTACTGCAACTCCGGTGTTGGAATTGATAAACTGTATGTCGAATAAATCTTCTCCTCCGGCATTGCTGTTTTGTGCCGTCCAGGAAGTTCCTCCGTTAGTAGTGTTTAAGATTGTTCCTGCAAATCCTGCTGCGAATACATTATTACTGTTGATGACCGATAATGCATTTAACCGGTATTCAGTTAATCGGGAAGATTGGTCAGTCCAGGTGTTGCCGGTATTGTTCGATTTTAGAATAACACCACCTGTGCCAATTGCCATAAAGTTTGAACTTGAGTTGGCAACAACCGCATTTACATTCATCCAGCTGTTGAAGGAATAATTATTCCAGGTTGTTCCGCCATCGGTTGTGTAATAAGTATAACCCTGATCAAATCCGGCAATTCCATTGGTAGCGTTGGCAAAATCCACTGCTCTGATGGAAAGACCGTTTGCGGATCCTGGATTTCCAAGTGTATTAAAAGTTAATCCGCCATCAGTGGATTTAAGAACTTCGCTTGAACCACAGGCATAGATATAGTTATTGGTAGCTGCTGATACGTCAGTCAGATCGTCGGTACTTCCGGTGCTGATTGTTGTCCAGGATTGTCCGTTGTTGGTACTACGTTGAAAGAATCCGGCAATACCACTCATGAACAGGTTGCCATTCGGACTTGCATCGATATCGAGTACGTCGGATGATAGCGCGGTGACAAGTAATGTCCAGTTTAATCCGCCATCGTTGGTTTTGTATAATTGTCCGGATCCAAAACCGCTGGTTAATGCAATGTAACCGGTATCATTAGTGGTGAAATGCATCGCAGAGATAATATATCCCGGAAAACGGTATGCAATATCCCACGAGGCACCTGAGTTAACGGAGATGTAAAGATCACTTTCTGCTGCGATAAACCCGTGCAGACTATCCGTGAATTGGAGTTCGGAGATATCTGTAACTGTTCCCGGATATTGTGCATTCCAGGTGTTACCGCCATTGGTGGTTTTAATGACTGCTCCTTTTTCTCCTGCAGCCCATCCGGTGGAAGTATTGATAAATGAAATCTTGTTCAGGTTGTTTCCTTGAGGTGAAGGATGTGACCAGCGCCATTGGGCATTTGCCTGTGTTGAAAGGACGATCAGGGTGATCAGTACTGATTTCAGTTTATTGTTCATGGTGATAGTAGTTGAGACGGTGTTTACGTAAAAATGGCTGAAAGGTTGTGCCTATTCAGAGTAGTTGCTGAAGGAGAAGTAGAGTCCCGGCTTGCCGTTTTCCAGTCGTTCGCGAAAGAGAAGTGAGTCATTGCTGAGACGTATAATCTGGAAGTTTCGGATTACCGGCGGCGTGCCTGCAGGTGTTGCTTTTGCAGGTTCATAGGTGAAGATGAGCAGGCTGTCGCGCAGTTCCCAGTTGCCGGATGCTTTTATGTTTTCGAGAGGAAGTGCGTAGGAGAATGTGTTGCTGGTATTGGTACTGCGTAAGGTCATCAGGTCAAGTGCACTGACTTTCTTCGCCGGCTCCCCGGGTTTATAATAAATGCTTTCGTACTTCCACGATTTGAGCAAGTCAGTAATTCTGATCTGCGCAGAGGAATAGATGGGTAATGATAAAAAGATGATTGCCGAAACGAATTTCAGAAAGTGGGTGTTAACAGAAGGGCGATTATTGCTCGGAAGATTTTTTCCTCTTGTTGAGCTCATCGCGGATTTTTGAGGCTGTTTCATAGGCTTCTTCATCAATAGCCCGCATCAGGGACTCCTTTAGCTCTTCAGTTGATAAAGACGCATATTCACTCTCTGCGCCGGATGATTTTTTCTCACTGCTTTTCTTGGGCAATGATTTGGGCTTTTCTTCTTCTTCCTCCTGTGTTTCTCCTTCATCTAATACCATTCCTGCTGATGAGAGAATAAACTCATAGGTATAAATCGGACAATTAAAACGCACTGCCATAGCAATTGCATCGGAAGTACGGGCATCAATCTCCTTTACCTCTCCATTGGAGTTGGAGCATATCAGCTTGGAGTAAAATATACCTTCTTTGAGGTTGTAAATAATTACTTCATCAATATTGATGCTGTACTCAACGGCGAAATTCCGAAAAAGATCATGGGTGAGTGGACGGGAAGGCTGCATGTTCTCCAGCTCTACAGCGATGGCTTGTGCTTCAAATCCGCCAATGATAATGGGTAGACGTCTCTTACCATCGTCTTCTCCCAGGATCAGGGCATAGGCCCCACTTTGGGTCTGGCTAAATGAAAGACCTATAATCTCTAACTTGATCTTTTTCATAAACAGTGATGTGAAGATAGAAAAAATCAGGCATGTGCCGCTTTGAATTCTTTCACTGCTGCGATCAGTCTGGGTATTATCTCAAAGGCATCTCCTACAATTCCGTAATCTGCGGCTTTGAAGAAGGGTGCTTCCGGGTCTTTGTTAATGACTACAATTGTTTTTGAAGAGCTTACTCCGGCTAAGTGCTGAATTGCTCCCGAAATTCCGATGGCGATGTACAGGTTTGGTGAAACAGCGATTCCGGTTTGTCCAACGTGCTCACTGTGTGGACGCCAATGTGCATCACTCACAGGCTTTGAACAGGCTGTGGCTGCTCCCAACAAATCTGCTAACTCCTCTACCATACCCCAGTTTTCCGGTCCTTTTAATCCGCGTCCTCCTGATACTACAATCTCCGCTTCCGGTAAGGAAACTTTGTCGGCTGCCCGTACTATCTCTTTTACCATTGTACGGAAATCGGTATCTTTAATTGCAGGTGCAAAGGTTTCTGTAACTGCGTCTACCGGATTTTCATTCACCTGATAGGCATTTGGTACAAGCGCTATTACTTTGTTTTCACTGCTGAGTGATACATCTGCAAATGCCTTGCCCGAGTATGCTCCTTTGCGAATGGTGAATTGTCCATCGTTACTTGGCAAGGAGATAGCTCCGTCAACATATCCTGCGTTTAATTTTACTGCAATTCGTGGCGCAAGTCCTTTTCCGCTGAAAGAAGCAGAAAGTACAACTACATTCGACTGACTTGCTTTTGCTCCTTCCGCAATGATGGAGGCATAGGCCTGGTTCACGAACGATTTAAGCTGATCTCCGGTTACGGAAAGTACTTTGGAAACTCCGTATTTTCCGAGACGACCAAGCTCATCTCCTGCAACATCTCCGATGGAAATGGCTACCAGCGATGTGTTTAGTTGTTGTGCAATGGTGTATGCGTATGAAGCGGCTTCAAAGGTTGATTTTTTGAATTTGCCACCTGTGTTTTCGGCGTAAAGAAGAACTGACATGGTTATATCTGTCTGGGGTTGGATGTGTGAATGGATGGAATTAGATCGCTTTTGCTTCAGCGTGGAGAAGTTCAACAAGTTTGTTTACTTCATCTGCATTAACCAGCTTTACCTGACTGCGGGCTGCGGGCTTTTCATAGCTGATGACTTGCTGGAATACTGGTACGTCTACCGGCTCTACAACAGTGAGTGGTTTGGTACGTGCACTCATGATACCGCGCATGTTTGGAATACGTGGTTCGGCCATGCCTTCGGTAGCACTAACTACCATTGGTAGCGGACAAGTAACCACTTCTTTCCCACCTTCAATTTCGCGTTCAAGGGTGGCTGTGTTTCCGTCGATGATTAAAGATTTTACTACGGATACAGTCGGAAGATCCAGAATTTCTCCGGTCATGGCTGCAACCTGTGCACCGTTATAGTCGATGGATTCGCGGCCGGTTATGATCAGGTCAAATCCTTTGTCTTTGGCATATTCGCTGATCTGCTTAGCTACATAATAGGCATCTCTTGGGAGAGCATTGATTCGTACAGCATCGGTGGCGCCAATGGCTAATGCTTTGCGTATTGTAGGCTCGGTAGAAGCATCACCAACATTGATTACGGTAACACTTCCCGCTGATGTTTCTGTTAATTCCAAAGCCCTCGTTAAGGCAATTTCATCGTATGGGTTGATGATGAACTGAACACCTGTTGCATTGAACGATTTTTGGTCGTCGCTGAAGTTGATTTTGGTGGTGGTGTCAGGAACATTGCTGATGCAAACCAGAATTTTCATAGTACGCTGTTTGAATATGGAATTTTAGGTTCCGTGATTAGCGGATAATCAACGGATTCCATTGATTAGTCCGGGGATTTATTCTTTCTGTGTTTCGAGAGTGCAAACGTACTCCAAACTGCTCAATTTGCCAATACGATTTATAGACATTACTTACATCGTGGGCTGATTTTTACGCAGCAATGTGGATTTGCACTTATTTTTGTGGCTGTCAATTACATTTCAAGGGATGAATACTGCGAGAATTGAGTCTTTGTTACAGTTGCGGAAAGAAGATCCAACAGATCCTTTTTATCCATACGCACTCTCTCTGGAGTATGCTTCTGATAATCAGTATATTGAAAAGGCGATTGACTTGCTGACAGAACTCCGGGAATCTCATCCCGATTACCTACCGCTCTATTATCAATTGGGAAGTCTTTTGAAGGTGGTTGGTCAATCGGCTGTTGCATTGGAAATAGTGGAAAAAGGAATGCAACGGGCTCTTGAGCAGCACCAGCAACATGCTTTCAGAGAACTTGACTTCTTGAAGGAAGATCTGGAATAGTACGTTGTATTTTATTGTTTTTCAGTGTTGTATATTTTATTTGTGGGCGTATTGTTATTTTTTATCCGGCTTTCGAACTTGTCTGATGAAAATCACTCTGTAAAGTATATTTTTGCCATTCAAACTTATTTACATGAGAGAATTACAGTTCAGAGAAGCCCTTCGGGAAGCGTTAAGCGAGGAAATGCGCCGTGATGAAAAAGTGTTTCTGATGGGTGAAGAGGTGGCTCAGTACAATGGAGCATATAAAGTGAGTCAGGGTATGCTGGATGAGTTCGGTCCGAAACGGGTGATCGATACGCCTATTGCGGAATTGGGCTTTGCCGGTATTGGTGTGGGGGCTGCAATGAATGGTCTTCGTCCGGTGATTGAGTTCATGACGTTTAACTTTTCATTGGTGGCGATCGATCAGGTGATCAATTCAGCTGCGAAAATGATGAGTATGAGTGGTGGTCATTTCCATGTTCCGATCGTTTTCCGTGGTCCAACGGCTTCTGCAGGTATGTTGAGTTCTCAGCATAGCCAGGCATTCGAAAACTGGTATGCGAACTGTCCGGGTTTGAAAGTGGTGGTTCCGTCTAATCCTGCAGATGCGAAAGGTCTCCTGAAATCCGCTATCCGCGATAATGATCCGGTGATTTTTATGGAGTCGGAGCAGATGTACGGCGATAAAGGAATGGTGCCGGAGGGAGAATATCTGATGCCGATTGGTGTGGCTGATATTAAGAAGGAAGGTTCTGATGTGACGATCGTTTCTTTTGGGAAGATGATGAAGGTGGCTTTGAAGGCTGCGGAAGAATTGACTGCTGAAAATATCAATGCTGAGGTAATCGACTTGCGCTCTGTTCGTCCGATCGACTATAATATGATTATTAACTCGGTGAAGAAGACCAACCGTTTGGTGGTGGTGGAAGAGAGCTGGCCTTTGGCATCAATTGCTTCTGAGATCGCTTTCATGGTTCAGAAGAAGGCGTTTGATTACCTCGATGCTCCTGTTGTTCGTGTGATGGGTGGTGATGTGCCGCTTCCTTATGCACCAACTTTGATCGAAGCATTTCTCCCGAACCCGACTCGTGTGGTGAAGGCCGTGAAAGAAATTATGTATATGCAGGCATAGTTTGCCATTGATAAAATATAAAAGGCTGTCTTTTCCGGACAGCCTTTTTTTTATTTCATACTCCAACGCTTCAGAGTAGAGCGGTGGGTTTTACACTCGTCAATTTATCTTCCCTGACCTGCCCGTTGTGCTCTTCTTTCCTTTATTCGCTCCAGTAGTTCTTTTTTGAAGTCTTCTTCTGCGCGATAAAGTTTGGCCACTTTTTTAATAGGCAAGGTTTGCTTGAACTGGTTGTGGTATTTCTTCAATAAGTCAAGTTCTTGCTGACGAAAAGTAATTTCTCCGTCAACATTCTTCTCTACCTCTTTATCGCTGAGTGTTTCGAAGTTATCCTTCGTGTCTTTGGCGGCTTTGTTTCGGTTTTCGCGGATAACCTTGAGTTCTTCGGAAAACTGGTTGTATACCGGCCAGAATTTTCGGGCTTCATCGGGCGTGAGGTTCAGTCTTCGGGTGAGGAAAGCGATTTTCATGGATTCAATGTCTTCCCGGTCTGGGCCTTTGCCGGGTCCTTGTGAAAATACTGGACTTACCGCGCCGATCATCAGCAGGCAAGCCATAAACAATCGGAGTATGGAGGATTTCATATTCGTTGGTTTATAATTCATTAATTAGTGTGGTTGGTTTATAATTCATTAATTAGTGTGGTTTCGTCGGCCGATTCCAGGAGATAGTTTTCCATTTCTGTTTCGTCGATGGATTCTTCCTGAGCAGTGGCATCATTGTAAACAGATTCTGCAATTAGCTGTTCTTCGATTTCAAGATAGTATCCGGTTTCGATGAGATCATCGGTTGTGATCGTTGTTGTTTCAGTGAATTGTTGTTCCTGAACTGGACGATTGATGTAAAGGAAACCTAATACTAAACATCCGGCAATTGCAAGTCCGGCAAGTATGGGCTTTACCTTGAATTGACTGAGTATGGATTTCCGGCTGCTGATTTTGTCTTGTATGGCAGAGGGAAGTGTTTGAAAGTACTCTTCCGGTGCATTAAACGCAGCAGTTTGACGAAGTTGGCGCAGGAGGGGCGCGTCGTTCAATTCGTCGTCGGTATGTTCCGGATGCTGATTCATGTTCATTGGATGGTTGTGGTGAAGATAAGTTTAATCGCCCTTTATGAATTTTTCTACTTTGGCTACCGCATGGTGATAGGAGGCCTTGAGTGCACCAACGGATGTTTCCAGTATAGTCGACATTTCTTCGTATTTCATATTGTCGTAGTAGCGAAGATGGAACACGAGTCGTTGTTTTTCAGGCAGACTTAGGATCGCTTGCTGTAGTTTGAGCTCCAGTTTGTTGGAGTCGAAATAAGTGTTTTGTTCAAGCTTACGGTTTAGCTCGGCTTCTACATCGGCAATGGGGAGGAAAAATCGTTTTTTCTTTTGTTTCAAAAAAGCCAGACACTCATTGGTGGCAATACGGTACATCCAGGTAAACAGCTGACTATCTTCCCGGAAGTTGTCGAGATGATGCCAGATTTTTACAAAGGTATTTTGAACCAGGTCGTTGGCGTCATCATGGTCGATTACCATACGGCGGACATGGGCGTAAATCTTTTGTTGGTACTTCTGTACGAGGAGATTGAAAGCGTAATGCCGGTTGTTGCCTTCCGGATCACGAAATCGGGCTAATAGTTCCTCATCACTGAATGATGTCATAGAGTACCGGTTGACTGAATTGGTTGGACAAGTGGCAGCCGGTTTGGTTTAACGCCAATCGAAATTAATTTTCCGGATGTTGTTTTCAGGCGTGTACCTGCTTTCTTTTCATCACGGTTTCTACGGCATTCACGATATCGTCGCTTTCCAGTTTGTACTTTTTCATGAGTTCATCCGGTGTTCCGCTTTCTCCAAAAGAGTCGTTTACGGCAACATATTCCTGGGGTAATGGATTGTTTTTGCTGAGAACCTGTGCTACGGCATCTCCTAATCCACCAATCCGGTTATGTTCTTCGGCTGTGACAACACATCCGGTCTTTTTCACCGATTTCAGAATAGCAGCTTCATCAATTGGCTTGATGGTGTGGATATTAATGATCTCTGCAGAAATCCCCATTTTCTCCAGCTTTTCTCCGGCTTCAATCGCTTTCCATACCAGATGTCCGGTGGCGATAATCGTTACATCAGAACCTTCGTTGAGCATTACGGCTTTCCCGATTTCAAAATGCTGATCAGCGGGTGTGAAGTTGGGTACTGTAGGACGACCAAATCGCAGATATACTGGTCCGTGATGGTCGGCAATGGCTATGGTGGCAGCTTTTGTCTGGTTAAAGTCGCAAGGGTTTATAACAACCATTCCGGGCAACATACGCATAAGTCCGATGTCTTCAAGAATCTGATGTGTGGCTCCATCTTCTCCAAGAGTCAGACCGGCATGGGAAGCGCAGATTTTTACATTTTTATCCGAGTAAGCAATCGATTGACGAATCTGATCATAAACCCTTCCTGTACTAAAATTGGCAAAAGTTCCGGTGAATGGAATCTTCCCTCCAATGGTAAGTCCGGCTGCAATTCCCATCATGTTTGCTTCTGCAATTCCGGTCTGGAAAAAACGCTCCGGAAACTCTTTTGCGAAAGCATCCATTTTTAATGAGCCTGTGAGATCTGCACAAAGGGCAACAACGTTACTGTTCTTGCGTCCGAGTTCTGATAGGCCGGCGCCAAATCCTGAACGTGTATCTTTCTTTTCCGTGTAAGTATATTTTTTCATGGTAGTGATGGTCAGATTAATTGATGTTTACGCTGATGCTGGTCCCGCTGGCAATGCGGAATGTTTTTTCAATGGTGTAGATGACTCCTTGCGAATTCTTTGGCCGGAAGATGATTCTGTATAATCCGGGTTGTAGTACTACACTTTCCTTGATGCTGTTGAGCGCAATGCGGTGAACCCAGCGGAGTTTGTTTTTGTCTTCGAGAAGAATGTCTCCATAACCAGGTGCATTGCTGCTGATGGTTGCTAATCCGGGAGTCGGAATTTGTACGGTTGTAGTCTTACTTTGGTCGATGTGTACATCGTCAATATAAATTCTCGGCTTGGTCAGGATCTCGAGATCGTAAGTGCCAACAATGTATCTTGTAACTTCAGTGAAGTTCTGTACATTCAAAGTTGTTGACTCTCCATTTTTGCGTACGATTGCTTCGAGTTTTTTGTACTCGTTGGTACCGTCAACTTTTAATTGCAGGTCGCCTTGTGGAGCATCAACCGCGATGATATTGTGTTTGCCTGGAATAAGAAGGATGCTGTCCTTTGTGACTTCCGGTATTGTGTGTACCGTGAGCCGGTATTTTCCGAGCGGATCAATTTGCACTGTGTCGGGCACGCCCTTGGCATTGATGGTATGCATGAAGTTGTATTTCACTACGCCGGTGTGTTGGTCGTATAGTGTCATGGCAACATTCGTCTCAGAAGGTTTGCTGTTTATGTCGAGCAGATTGATTTGCGCTGTGGTATTATTTAATGCCTGTGTGATGACGATACTGAATGCATTCCTGAATTGTGTTTCGTCAGTAGCGTCAAAGTAATTACCGATACATTCAAATGACTGAATGAAATCCTTGCTCAATCCAAGTCCGATTACAAACGGTTTCAATACAATCCCTTTGCGCTGAAGCATAGCAGATACAGCACATGGATCTCCGTTGCATTCTTCTATTCCGTCGGTAATGAGAATGATAATGTTCCTGGCTGGCGACTTCGGGAAATCTCCACCACAGGCTTCAAGTGATCTGGCAATTGGTGTTGTACCGCTCGGATTGATTTCACTGAGTCGCTTTTTGATGGCGAATACATTTTCGCGGGCAAAAGGAACTTCCAATCGTGTGTCGTCGCAGTCTTGTGGAGGATAACGTTTGGTATGTCCGTATACACGTAATGCTAATTCCAGGTTGGGCATTCCATCCAGACTATCCAGCATTTCCCCCATCAGCTTCTTGGCCACTTCAAAACGGGTATTGGTCTCCCAGCGGGCATACATGCTTTGTGAAGCATCAAATAGGAAAAGTATGCGTGTGGGTTGTTCCGGACCTTTGCGTTGCCCAAAACTTGTTCCAACGGCAGTGATCAGAAGGAAGATCAATACCGGGAAGAAGATGTTTTTATGGAGGTTTTTTATCACCGTTTAGTAGTCCCCGAGTGTAGCAGGATTCTGGTCGAGGGCGGCTTGGAGTTGTTCGTTGTTTGGAGCAACGCCGTGCCATTTATGAGTGTGCATCATGAAGTCGACACCATGTCCCATTATAGTCGTCATCAGTATCATTACCGGTTGTCCGAGTCCGGTCATGGTTCTTGCTTTAAGCATCGTTGCACGCACTTCTTCAATGTCATTTCCGTTCATCTCCAGTACCTGCCAGCCAAATGCTTCCCATTTCTGACGGATATTCCCCATGTTTAATACATCGTTGGTGGACCCGTCAATTTGTTGACCGTTTAAGTCGATGGTGGCGACCAGATTATCTACTTTTTTGGCAGCGGCATACATTGCGGCTTCCCAAACCTGTCCTTCCTGAATCTCTCCATCTCCCATTAGAACGTAAACCAGGTGCTCATCATTGTTCAGTTTCTTGGCCAGAGCAGCACCAATCGCTGCAGATAATCCCTGACCGAGTGATCCGGAGGCAATTCGTACTCCGGGAAGTCCGTCGTGGGTGGTTGGATGTCCCTGAAGACGTGTGTTGAGTTTTCTGAATGTACCTAATTCCTGTACCGGAAAATACCCGCTGCGGGCAAGTACACTGTACCAAAGGGGCGAAATATGTCCGTTCGACAGAAAAAACAGGTCCTGCTCTTTGCCATTCATGTCCCATTTTGAGGAATCGTGGCGCAGAATGTCGTTGTACAGCACAGTCATAAATTCTGCACAACCGAGTGATCCGCCGGGATGTCCGCTTTGTACGCCGTGTACCATCCGGAGAATATCTCTTCTAACCTGTTGCGTGAAATTTTTGAGGGTAGTTATTTCTGTCATGGGTGATGTTTGGGACAAAATTAGTTTTCAGTTGATGGCGGTGGTCTGGGTTTTCAACAACCAATCCCTTTTTGTGGAAAATTATAGGGCAGTTTTCAAAAATATGCATCGTTTCCTGAACAATTGAGGAGTTACAACGTTTGGCTGTATACTTTTGCGTGCCATGAAAATCTTTCCGGAACATTCACTCCTGGTGGAGGAGTTCGAAAAAGTGCGTCAGCTGACGGCAGAGGAATGCTGTGGTCAGCCGGGTCGTGCCGCGTTGGAGAAGATTTCTATTCTGACCGATTTTGCTGAAATCCTGAAGGTACTGGAGGAGACAGATGAGATGCGCCGGGTGGTGACAAACGGTGAACCATTTCCGATGGCGATGTATCCGGATATTGCGCAGGAGCTAAAATTGCTGTTTATCCGGAATTCAGTGCTGGCCTCGGGTCAGGTTTTACAGTTGAATAAAATTATTCGTCTGGCTGGATTGCTGGTCGGTTTTTTCAAAGGCAGGGAGGGGAAATTCCCATTGCTGCAGTCTAAAGTGGATGTACTTGTTTTTGAGAAGGAGTTGCAGGAAGCGATCGATAAGGTGATGGATGAAACGGGTTATGTATTATCATCTGCTTCACTTGAATTGGGCCGTATCCGGAAAAACATTGCGCGTAAGCGGGTGGAGTCAGAGCAGTTGTATCAGAGCATTATTGCTAAATACCGGAAAAGCGGTTGGCTCACTGAGTCTGAAGAGAGCTGGAGAAATGGTCGCAGAGTAGTAAGTATTGTGGCTGAACAGAAGCGAAGTGCAAAAGGTATTATTCACGATCTGAGTGCTACAGGAAAAACCTGTTATATCGAGCCGGAGGAAGCGATCGGAGTAAACAATCTCCTGTTGTCTTTAGAAGAGGAGGAGCGGATGGAGATCCAACGAATCATGAAAGAGCTGACGGAGTTTCTGCGGAAGTATCATGGTCCTATTTCTTCGTATAATCTACTGGTGGTGAATTTTGATCTGATCCTGGCGAAGGCGAAACTGGCGGTGAAGATGAATGCGGCGCTTCCGTATGTGGAGCCTCGTCCTAAAGTGGAGGTGTTGGATGCGCGTCACCCTTTATTGTTTCTCTATAACAAGGCTGCGGGTAAAAAGACGATCCCGTTTGATTTGCGTTTACATGAGGAGGAAAGAATCCTGGTGATCTCCGGTCCGAATGCAGGCGGAAAAACGGTTTGTATGAAAACGGTTGGACTGCTGCAGATGATGTTGCAGAGTGGTTTTCTGGTGACAGCGGATGGCAATAGCCGGTTCGGAATTTTTAAAAATATTCTGG
>JBIIRF010000246.1:0-4350 GCA_044341715.1 Bacteroidia bacterium
AATACAGAACATCATCCGCGACATTGGCTACAAAACCAATCAATCGGAAACACTCACCAAGAACAAAGAACAATATGCGGTTGAACTGGAAACCGTAAAAACGCAGACCGACACCTTACTCGGCGGACTCGAAAACAACAGCGAAGCCTTCAAACTCATGCTCGAAGAAAAGGCATCGTTTGAAGAAGCCTACAAAGAAACTGAAGCTGAATACACCGGAGCAAGAGCAGAAATCGAAAGCGAAGAAAAGCGACTACACGAACTCCGCAGAAACAAGGAAAGCGCCGACCATCAGTTACAGAGCGTACACGACGAACTCAACGAACTCAAGCTCCAGATGCACACCCTCAAAGAGCGCCTCAATATCGAGTTCAACATCGACATACAAGACCTCAGCGAACAGGAACCTGATCCGGAATTCAACGAAGAAGAAATGCGACCACGCGCCGAACAGCTCCGCAAACGCGTAGCAGAATTCGGACCAATCAATCCGATGGCGCTCGAACAATACAAAGAAATCAAAGAGCGATACGACTTCATCATCAGCGAAAAAACCGATTTACAAAACGCCAAAGAAGCGCTCCTCAAAACCATCTCCGAGATCGACGAAACGGCACGCACCGTATTCATGGAAGCCTTTATTGCAGTACGCACCAACTTCATCCGCGTATTCCGCTCCCTCTTCACCGACGATGACAACTGCGACCTTGTACTCAGCGACCAAAGCAATCCGCTCGAATCCGATATACAGATCATTGCACAACCGAAAGGAAAAAAACCATTGAGTATCCACCAGCTTTCCGGAGGAGAAAAAACCCTCACTGCCACAGCACTGCTCTTCGGTATCTACCTGCTCAAACCTGCTCCGTTCTGTATCTTCGATGAGGTTGATGCACCGTTGGATGATAACAACGTTGATAAATTCAACAACATCATTAAAACATTCAGTAATGAATCGCAGTTCATCATCATCACACATAATAAAAAGACGATGGCAGCGACTGATATCATGTACGGAATTACGATGGCAGAGCCGGGGGTAACGACGGTGGTGCCGGTAGACATGCGTATGTACGCGTAGGAATTGAGGAAAGAATGCAAACCCGTCAGGGGTTGCGGATTACAGATACGAAACGGGGGGACGTGCGGGGCACGTCCCCCCGTTTCTTTTACGGAGTGATTAGGATACTACTGATGATACGGATTTACGGAGTACAGATCCTGAAGTGTGCTTCGCTCTACTTCAGGGTACGGAAAATACCGATATACAGATTACAGATGATACAGAAATGGAGTTCTGGGATTACGGAAGTACAGTTGGCATTGCCGTGAAGTGTGGTGGAAAATATGCTTTGCTTGCAAAGTGTATTTTGCAGCTCTACTTCACAGGGGATTACAGATGATACAGATTAAAGAAGATATAGATTACAGATGATACATATTACGGGTTATACTATTAAGTGTGGCGGCGAAATGGGGCAAGGCGAGTGGTATATGAAATAATTTTCTTAATTTAGATTTGCTAAACTCGAACTTTAAAATCCAATGAAAAAACTACTGCTTTGTTTTGTTTTACTGATCGCCTTGAAAAACACCAATGCTCAACAGATGAATTGGGGTTGGGCGTATAGTTTTGGAGGCATATATAACGATTACGGATATGGTATAACCAAGGATAGTCAGGGAAATTTATACGTGGCGGGGACATTTCAATCAGGTTCTGTTAATATCGGGAATCTGGTGTTGCAAAACTCTTCCAATGGGCTTGACGAGGTAATGCTGATGAAATTCTCGCCAACAGGACAACCGATTTGGGTGAGGAATGCAGGAAGTACAAGTACCTTGGAACGATGCAGTGCAATAGCGATTGACGCGGCTGACAATGTGATAATATGCGGATACTTTGCATCGCTGAGCATGAACTTTGATTCATCTGTCACCATAAACAACTCAGCAGGAACAACCGATGAGATTTTTGTAGCGAAATATAATTCGAATGGAACCTTACTCTGGGCTACTTCGCTGGCAGGAGCTGGCCAGGAAGCAGCAAAAGCTGTTTGTTCGGATGGACAAGGAAATACGTATCTGGGCGGATGGTACAGTAACCTTACTCCCAGCATTGGTGGATTAACTGTTCCATCTGCACCGGGACTTGGTGGCTTTGTAGTTAAACTCAATGCAGCCGGTGTTCCGGTTTGGGTGAAAACGCAACAAAGCTCAGGGCTTGAAGAAACAAATAGCATTACCTGCGATCCTTTCGGCAATGTCATAGCTACCGGTCGATTCCTATCAAATTCAATGACGATAGATGGAGTTACGCTTACCAATTCAAATACTAATAATACCAGCGATGTCTATGTCGTAAAATACGACTCTACTGGAACATTGTTGTGGGCAAGGTCCTTTACAGGATCAAGTTCTGAAACTCCATATAATGTTTCGGCTGATCAAAATGGAAATATTTATACTTCAGGTTTGTATGCCAGTTCTACCTTTGGTTCAAACGGTTTAACCGTGGCCAATGCAGGTCAATCAGATTCATATATTTTAAAACTTGACTCAGCAGGAAATATACAATGGCTCAGATCTGCCAATGGGATGTTAAATGACTTATTGCTTTGCGGAACAATGAATACAAACAATGAATACTGTGTAGCAGGAATTTTCAACAGCCCTTCCATCACCAGCAATGGTCTTACCATTAGTCGCACTCAGGTACCAAACACCTCCGATCTGCTCGTACTTCGATATAGTCAGAATGGAAGTATCATCGGTGGATCAATTGCTCATGGCACCGGGCTAAACTCAATTGTGAGTGATATTATTGATGCGCCGAATAGTCAGTATTATGTTGCCGGCCACTTCAGCGGAACGAATTTGTATGTCGGACCAACTACATTTACGAATAATAATCAAGGAGGCTCTCATGACTTCTTCATTGCAGAAGTTACGAATACCTTTACGGGCATTGAAGAGGAAACCGAAATGGGTACTATCGTTATATATCCTAATCCGGCATCCACGGAAGTCACTTTGCAATTTCCGAAAGCTGTAACCAACGCTGAAATACGCATCACCGACCTCAGCGGAAAAATACTCCAGACAACTAACGGCTATGCAGGTACGAATATTCAGATTTCACTGGAAGGACTGGCCGCGGGACATTATCTCCTCTCGATTACAGAGGAAGGCAAAGCAAGTATTCATCTCCCGCTGATAAAATCGAACTGATTCCAACACAAATTATTCGGGCACTGCCACTCCGCTACTGCTGAAATCTTCGGAGAGCGAGTAATCATCGATGGTAAAACAATTGTTTTTCCAGGCGGATTTCACCCACACGAAATTACGTTCGCCACTGTATTTTTTATAGGAGAGTGTTTTAGTTGACGGATCAAAAAATACTTCCTCTGCATCTCGAGGCGCTACAATCACCAGATCCCTGTCGCCTTCGTGAATAAAACGCTCCCGGCGCGGAACAATTTTCTTTTGCCGATAATCACCCGGCACCTGACCGAAAACTGCACCTTCGAAAGCTTTGATCTTTTTCCACATGCCGTTATTTGTCGCAGCAGACTTTCCCGGAGTTGCTTTCGACGAAGGGTATCGTTGCAACACAATTGCTTCACGCGAACACAACATATCGCCGGATTCCAGAATCACAAGTACCAGTGCAGAATCCAGTTTATAGATTCCATTCACCATCGCCCCTCTTTCCTTTCCGACATAAACCACCTTTCCTGTAGTCACATCCTTCACAAAAAACTCCCGGTGATCCCGACAGGAATAACTATACACCAATATCGAATCTGCACCCGTATTGAATGTCCGCACCTGCACCTCACCTCTGTTATTCATATTCCGGAAACGCATATTCGCAGCATTTCTAGCCTGCACAAATCCGGGAATAAACGCGCTGCTATCCGTCAACACAAAACTGCGGAAAGCCTGATCCAATGTATCTACATAGAGGAAATAATTCTTCTGATTTTGCACCACACCGGGCAGGCGACCATTCGCATACTCCTGAAAAGTATAAAACCGATTCGCAAACGCATCAAACTCTGCCTGCTGAGCAATAGAGCAAAGAGGGAGCAACAGGAGTCCCATGATTTTCTTAAGCATAGTAAAGAACTAAAGAGGGATTATTTATTCTCCGGACGTTTACGCGGCCATAATTTCTTCCGCCATCCTGCACGCTTATCAAATGAATCCACGTGTTTATACTTCCGCTTATTTTTCTTCCAGCGTTTTTTTACATCCTTCGACTGTATTTTATTGTGCCGTTTACGACCGATCTCCTCCGCCTTCATCTGGCGTTTCATCTGCTTTTGCTTCACCTTCTCCGCT
>JBIIRF010000025.1:0-13590 GCA_044341715.1 Bacteroidia bacterium
GATGAACTACTGGTAATTCTCCAGGCCAGTTACCATGCAGGTGTTCTACAGGAGCTGTCCATTCGAGTGTAGTTGAATTCCATGGATTCTGAGATGCTTTCTTCCCTCTCCAGATGCTATAGAAGAAGTTAAACGCAAAGATCAGCTGAGCAAGACCTCCGATGATAGCCGCCACAGTAATAATCACGTTGATATCTACAAAACTTCCAAAGGCTTCGTAAGCAGTGTTTGAATAATAACGACGTGGAACACCACCTAAACCGAGGAAGTGCATCGGGAAGAACACACCGTACACACCGGCAATCGTAAGCCAGAAGTGCAGATATCCTAATTTCTTATTCATCATTCGACCATACATTCTCGGGAACCAGTGATAAACACCGGCAAACATCCCGAAGATCGCAGAAGATCCCATTACGATATGGAAGTGAGCAACAACGAAATAAGTATCGTGCACGTTAATATCCAACGTTGAATCTCCAAGGATAATTCCGGTAAGACCACCTGTGATAAAGGTCGAAACCAGACCCATAGCAAACATCATCTGCGGCGTAAACTGAATATTTCCTTTCCAGAGTGTGGTGAGATAGTTAAACACTTTAACCGCCGAAGGAATCGCTACGAGCAGTGTTGTGAATACGAAGACCGAGCCGAGGAATGGATTCATACCGGTAATAAACATATGGTGTCCCCAAACGATGAAAGAAAGGAAGGCAATCACCAACATAGAACCTATCATCGCTTTGTAACCGAAGATAGGTTTACGTGAATTTACAGAGATTACTTCAGAAGCCAGACCCAAGGCAGGCAGAAGTACGATGTATACTTCAGGGTGACCCAGGAACCAGAACAAGTGCTGGAACAGAATCGGAGATCCTCCCAGATAATCCAACGGAGCACCATCGATAAAGATTTCGCTCAGATAGAAACTCGTACCAAAGCTACGGTCGAAGATCAGCAACAAAGCTGCTGCCAATAACACCGGGAATGAAAGTACACCAAGAATAGCTGTGATGAAGAACGCCCAAATTGTCAATGGAAGGCGTGTCATGCTCATTCCTTTGGTACGAAGGTTCAATACAGTACTGATATAGTTAATACCACCCAGCAGAGAGGAAGCAATGAACATTGCCATCGAAACAAGCCAGAGTGTCATCCCCAAACCGGAACCTCCAATGGCCTGCGGTAAAGCACTCAGCGGAGGGTAAACTGTCCAACCGGCAGATGCTGGTCCTGCTTCAATAAACATCGAAGCACACATAATCACTACTGAAATAAAGAAGAACCAGTATGACAATGCATTCAGGAAACCGGAAGCCATATCACGGGCACCGACCTGTAATGGAATGAGTAAGTTTGAGAATGTACCTGACAAACCACCGGTCAATACAAAGAATACCATGATGGTTCCATGCAGGGTAACCAGCGCAAGATAGAAACCGGGATCCAGTTTACCATCCTTACCCCAGCGACCGATAACATCTTCCAGGAAAGGGAATTTGGTATCCGGCCAGGCCAGTTGTAAACGGAAAATCAGCGACATTCCCATCGCGAGGAATGCCATAACGATAGCAGTTATAAGGAACTGCTTCGAAATCATTTTATGATCGGTGGTGAAGATATACTTCGAAAAGAAGTTTCCTTCATCATGATCGTGATCGTGGTGATGGCCATGCGCATGATCGTGAGCATGATCATCATGATGTGTGTCCACGGTGCTATGTTGATTCACTTCCATTGGATAGGGCGATTATTTTCTCGTTTGTAATTTATAACGTACGTTGGTAATTTGCAATCTTTATTTCAGCGCCATTGGCTTTGCAGTACTGTCTGTTGCCGCTGGTGCTGCAGGAGCCGCTTCAGCAGGTGCATCAGTAGCTTTTGTGTACGCCATTTTGGTGCTTTTTAACCAGGTATTGTATTCATCCTTTTCCACCACACGCACCGGCATTTTCATATTATAGTGCGCTACTCCACAAATTTTATTACAGAGCAGGATATATTCGAATTTATCGTTTCCGGTAATCTCTTTCATTTTCGCCGAAGTAATTGTCGGCTTGAAGTGGAAGCGAGTAGTCATACCAGGAACAGCGTTCATCTGTACACGGAAGTGTGGGAGATAAACGGAGTGAATCACATCACGTGAATTAATCACGAGTTCGATCTCCTCTCCTACCGGCATAACCAGTTCTGAAGAAACACGGTCATCATTCACCGTAGCATCCATTGTATCAACTCCTAAAGGATTCACATCAGTAATATTCTTGAAGTAGGAAGCACCCAGTTTATTGTCATTTCCAGCATAACGCGCTGTGAAGTCAAACTGTTTAGCATAGATCTGAATTTTTACACCTTTATCAGATTTAGCACGGTCGGTGATTTTATTCCACTCTACCAATCCGGTAACAATTAAGCCGGCAAGAACAATGGTTGGAACAATTGTCCAGATCGCCTCTAACTTATTATTGTCGTGGAAGTAAAACGAACGACGATTTCTGTTGTAGCGATATTTATAGGCAAACCAAAACAACAGAAACTGAGTGATAAAGAATACAACAAACAGCACTGCCCAGTTAATATTCATTAAATTATCCACTTCAACTCCGTGTTCAGATGCAGCAACCGGTAACATTAACGGCGTCCACTCAACCAGTCCGTACACGATCAAAGCAAACATACCGATCATGAAGAGGAGGTACCCGATACTGTTCCATTTATTGGATTTATCCTGTTCATCTTCTTCACTCTCGCCTGAGAGCTCGGCAGCCATTTGCGCAACGTTGGCGATGCGTACCAGCACCAGGACACCAAACACGATTGCCAGAATAAGCAAGAGATTCATAGTTTTTCTTTGGTATTAGAGTATGGAGATACTTTGTGGTTATTAGATAGAATGATGTAAACTTTCCTCCATCATTGGATGCGATTTCGCCACCAATGGTGCTTTAGCGAGGAAGGTCTGAGTGATGAAGGCGAAGAGTCCAAGGAAACCAATTGTAGTTCCGATTTCCATTAAACCAATGCTGCCAATCAATGGTGCATGTG
Organism: Bacteroidia bacterium; assembly: GCA_044341715.1. Lineage (GTDB taxonomy): Bacteria > Bacteroidota > Bacteroidia > AKYH767-A > OLB10 > JAJTFW01. The sequence goes on from JBIIRF010000025.1 coordinate 3,046, forward strand.
CCGCGGCGGCTCCGTGTGCAGCATGAGCTACTCCGTGTACTGCTTCAGCTCCATGAGCGCCTGCATGGTGTCCGGCAGTAATCATTGAGCCGGGGATAATCATCAGATAGAAATCAATCCAGTGACCGATGAAGATGATAATTGACATGAACATCAACAGGTACTTCTTACGTTTTGCATCACGGGTCATGAGGATCAGGAATGGTCCGATGAAGTTGATGAAGAACGCTGCTAACCATAAACCACGATAGTGATCCTGACGAAGCATGAAGTATGTTACCTCTTCCGGAATATTCGAATACCAGATGAGCATAAACTGTGCGAACCAGAGATAAGTCCAGAATACACTGAATGCAAACATGAACTTACCGATATCGTGCAGGTGATGTTCAGATACTTCCTGCAGGTATCCACGGTGCTTTAAATAAGAAATAATGAATGCCAGACCTGCCAATGATGTTACGAAGAAACCGGCGAATGTATACCATGCGAACAAGGTACTGTACCAGTGAGTATCGATAGACATGATGAAATCCCACGACATCAACGATTCAGTAACAGCAAACAATACCAGGAATGCAGCAGCTGATTTGCTGTTGCGCAGATAAGCAGTTACGCCTTCACCGGCATCCATTGCCAATGAATTTGCACGGAACTTACGTGCGTAAAAACTCCAGATGGCGAAATAAGCAACCACACGAATCCAGAAGAACATTGGATTCAGGAATCCGCTTTTTCCGGCAATGATTGCATCGTAGTTAGGTGAATTAGGATCAGTAATTCCATCAGCCATCCAGTGATAAAGATGTTTACCACCGAAGGCAATAATGAGAATCATAATGATTCCTGCAACAGGTAAACTCTGACCCATTGCTTCCAGTGGACGCTTTAGAACAGCACTCCATCCTACTTCCGCCACATACTGAACGGCAAGGAAGAATGTTGCTCCAAGGGCCAGGCCGAGGAAAATGAAATTATTCCACAAGAGATTTGCCCAGGTCTGTTCGTGGTGCGTCGCGAATTGGGCAATAATGGCAACAAGACCCACAACCATCATAATGATGGCTACCATTTTATTCCGCGATGTAAAATCGTAGGGCTTGGTGCTGGTTACTTCGATATGTCCGTGATGTCCCATAATGTCAGTTTTCAATTATATTATTTCGCCATTGCAGTGGCATTCGAAGAATCTTTTGGAGCGGCAGTACTATCAGATGCTACCGGCGCAGTTGCATTACCTTGCAGTTTGTGGACATGCATTACAATCTTCCAGCGTTCAGCCGGACTGATTTGCGAGGCATGTGGTCCCATAAGGTTAATACCGTAAGTAATGGTATGATAGATTTTACCATCTGTAAGATCCTTCATCAGACCACCTCTGCTTGATGGAGAGTTTGAATAGCTTGGAGGAGGCGGGAATTTGCCGATTGCTACGAGATTACCATCACCTGCTCCGGCTTCACCGTGACAGTGTGTACAATAGATTCCGTAGAGTCTTTCTCCTTCTTTCATATTCTCTTCGGTGAGTGCCAACGGATTTTTCACGTCGCGTCCGGCCGCCTCATATCCCTCATTGGTAGAAGGATAATCGAAGAACTCATATCCTCTCGGAATGGTTCCTTTCACCGGCGCCTGCATGGTGAGGCTATCCGGGAAATTTGGGTTGGCGGAATACACTTCGTAAGAAGGTGAACGGTACATGTCAGGCATGAATTCAACTCCTGGGTCGTTGGGATCCCTGCCGCAGGAGGTCATCAGTACAACGACAGCACCTGCAAGAGCAGTAAGGAACACAGCGGGCTTATTCATAGAGGTATGTTCTCAGTGTTTTACTTTTTGGTTTCTACAGCTCCGGCAGCACGCAGTTGAGATTCAACATTCGCTGCTTCACTGTCATCATTAATTTGTACCGCCATCACAAAGTGATCGTCGGCCATGCGGGGATGAATCACATGTGGTTCTACACCCGGAAGGAGCTTTGAACGCAACAGGAAGGTGATCACCATTCCGTGTGCTGCACAGAGTACTGTACTTTCGAATGTTACCGGAATGAAGGCCGGAAGATTTTTATAGAAGGCAAAGCTTGGCTTACCTCCGATGTCCATTGGCCAATCGAAAATATTCATGTAATACATCATCAACAGGGCCAGACTACATCCGGTCATACCATACAAAAAGCAGGTAATGGAGATGCGTGTGCGCTGCAGTCCGAGTGCATGATCAAGTCCATGAATCGGGAATGGAGATATTACATCCTTTACGCGTAAACCTTTCTTACGCAATACAGGGATGGCGTTCATTACAACATCATCATCGTTGAAGATGCCGTAAACGAATTTTTTTGGGTGCGCGCTCATGCGTGTAATTCGTGTTTAGAGTTTTGAGCTTGTTTCTTCTTTGATCCTTCTGAAGATGACTTAATGATCGTCTTCAATTCACTCATCGCAATTACCGGGAATACACGTGCGAAGAGAAGGAAGCAAGTGAAGAAGAGTCCTAATGAACCGATAAAGATACCTGCCTCTACCCAGGTTGGTGAATACATTGTCCAGCTGGATGGGAGATAATCACGGTGCAGAGAAGTAACGATGATTACGAAACGCTCGAACCACATTCCGATGTTTACGAAAATGGAAATGATGAACGTTGCAAATACATTTTCACGGAGTGACTTCGACCAGAAGAGCTGAGGCGTGATTACGTTACAGGTCATCATGCTCCAGTAGGCCCACCAGTATGGTCCGGTAGCACGATTGATGAATGCATACTGTTCGTATTCAACTCCAGAGTACCATGCGATGAAGAATTCAGTGATGTATGCAACACCTACAATCGATCCGGTGATGAGGATGATCCTGTTCATCATGTCGATGTGGTAGATGGTGATGTAGTCTTCGAGTCCGAGTACTTTACGTACAATGATCAACAGCGTTTGTACCATGGCGAATCCGGAGAAGATCGCACCTGCAACGAAGTACGGTGGGAAGATGGTGGTGTGCCATCCCGGAATCACCGATGTTGCGAAGTCCATCGATACCACGGAGTGTACGGAAAGTACCAGTGGTGTAGAAAGTCCTGCAAGTACAAGAGATACCTCTTCAAAACGCTGCCAGTTTTTCGCTGTACCTACCCAACCGAAACTGAGGATAGTGTAGATACGCTTACGCCATTTTGTATTGGCACGGTCGCGGATTACGGCAAAGTCAGGAATGAGTCCGGTATACCAGAATACCAACGATACGCTGAAGTAGGTGGAGATTGCGAATACGTCCCATACAAGCGGTGAGTTAAAGTTTACCCACAATGATCCAAACTGGTTCGGTAATGGAAGCGGCCAATAAGCTACCCATGGTCGTCCCATGTGTGATACAATGAAACTGGCTGCGCAGATTACCGCGAAGATGGTCATCGCTTCTGCAGAACGGTTGATGGAAAGACGCCATTTCTGACGGAACAACAGAAGGATTGCGGAGATAAGGGTTCCGGCGTGACCGATACCGACCCACCATACGAAGTTGGTGATATCCCAGGCCCAACCTACTGTTTTATTTAATCCCCACACCCCAAGTCCGGTACCAACGGTGTAAGACACAACGATCACCCACCAGATAAACGCGGCAAGGGATACAGTGAAGGCTAGCCACCACCATTTATTGGCTTTGGATTCCACCGGGCGACATACATCTTCTGTGATGTCGTGCCAGGTTTTGTCTCCCAGGATCAGTGGTGGACGGAGTTCCGATTCTTTATGCATAGGTGAAGAATGCTATACTAGAGGTTAATTTTAATTTTCGGTTAGGCGTGATGTTTAGTTTCAGTTTCCGCCGGACGGTTCCAAACTTTTGTCTGATAGAAGACATTTGGTTTGGTATTGATTGATTCGAGCAAGTGGTAAGAACGCTCGTCTTTGAAGAGCTGGCTCAGTTCGCTGCTTGCATCGTTGAAATCTCCGAATACAATAGCGTTGGTAGGACAACCCTGCGCACATGCAGTTTTGATTTCTCCGTCTTTCGGGCGACGTCCTTCTTTCTTTGCTTCGAGACGACCGTACTGAATACGTTGAACACACATTGAACATTTTTCCATCACCCCGCGTGAACGTACTGTTACATCCGGATTGAGTACCATCTTTCCGAGATTGTCGTTCATGTTGAATGGGAACTGCTCATTATCGCTATACTTAAACCAGTTGTAACGACGTACTTTATATGGGCAGTTGTTCGCGCAATAACGGGTACCTACACAACGGTTATAAGCCATCATGTTGAGTCCGTCAGAGCTATGTGTAGTTGCTGCTACCGGACAAACTGTTTCACAAGGTGCGTGATTACAGTGCTGACACATCACAGGCTGGAATACTACCTGCGGATTATCGGCCGCCGGTTTTTCCATTTCACCGTACATGTCAAGCTTGCCAAGTCCTTTATCAGCTGCGTTCTCTTTCGTTGTATCACTGCTGTAGTAGCGATCGATACGGATCCAGTGCATTTCGCGGCTGCGTCCGATTTCATCTTTACCTACAACAGGTACGTTATTCTCTGCATTACAGGCAATCACACAAGCACCACAACCAATACAAGCGTTGAGATCGATACCGAGTCCCCAGCTATGGTTTGGACGCTCATGTCCACCCTGCTTTTCAGTCGCCCATAAATCCAGCTCCTGAGCAGTTTTCTTACCATAAGGTGAATCGATCAATTCTGGTTGATTTCCAGAACGTGGATCTTTTAACCAGGCAACATGGCTGGTTTCTTTCACAATCACATCACGTCCCATCAGGGTGTGGTGCGTTTGTGTAGCTGCCAGTTTGTGATCGTCTTCTACAGTCTTCGCTACATTCACTCCTGTAGCATAATATTTCATTGCTCCGTTGCTGATTGAAACAAACGGATAAGCATTGAACCCTACATTATCTCCGGCTTTACCGGCTTTGGTACGACCATATCCAACTGCACAGGCGATGGTTTCATCAGCCATTGCAGGTTGTAACAAAACAGGACCTTTCACAGCAGCATTACCCACTTTTACTTCGATCACTGTACCTTGGCGCCATCCCATCTTCTCAGCATAAGAAGGCAGTACAGCGAAGTAGTTATCCCAGCAAACTTTAGAAATCGGATCAGGTAATTCCTGCAACCATGGGTTATTGGCATAAGCACCATTTCCCATTCCTGCTTTCTCGTAAAGCACCACCTCAATTCCGGTAGCAGGTTTAGCGAGTTGCGCGGCAGCAGCATTCAGATCACCGGTCCACGATGCAGCACCTGCAGTAGTAGCAGTTTCAAAAACACCATCACGCAATGACTTTGTCCAGAAAGCTTCAAATGAGCTCACGCCGGTCTGCATTGGATAGATATTCGCAGCCCAGAAATCGCGAACATATGTATAATAATCTGCCTGTGTAGCACCAGCCCATTTCATGATACTTTCAGCAGCCTGACGGGTATTGAAGAGCGGACGAATAGTTGGTTGCTGCAGAGAATACACTCCTGTATAAGGTTGAGCATCGCCCCATGATTCGAGGTAATGATGATCAGGACAGATATAATCACAATATTGTGCAGTCTCGTCTTCACGGTCAGCGAGGGAGATCTTTACACCTACTTTATCGAGTGCAGCCTTGAATGCTTTACCATCAGGCATGCTGTATGCAGGATTCGTATTCCAGAAAATCACTGCACCCACGCTGCCACTGTTCATGTCAGTCATGAATTCAGCAACTGCCGCATCATTGCTGCTACGGAGATTGCAGGCACGGTCGAGGTTGATAGTAGCACCGTAGTTGGTAAGCAGATTATTAATCGCATTCACTACTACCTGTTCCGCAGCATCGTTTGATCCGCTTACTACCAGACTCTTTCCTTTAGCCGCAACCAGATCTTTAGCAACTGCATCAAGCGTTTTATCTAGCGGAGTCGCTGTTGCATTGATAGAAGCGCCACCTGTAAGTGCAGCTACTTTATTGTAAAGAGATGCAATCGTAGCAGACTGCTGACTTGGCTTAAGCTTTACACGGGAATCGGCATTCGCACCACTCAGGGAAAGCATTGCTTCAAACTGATAGTGCTTCGAAAGTGTCTTTTTACCGTTACGCAGCTTTCTTGTTTCACCGTATTGACGGGAGAACTCGATCGGAGTAATCCAGCTGGTCAGGAAATCGGCGCCGAAGCTAACGATCACTTCTGCCTTATCGAAATTATAAGAAGGAACAACTGCTCTTCCGAAAGAGAGTTCATTTCCTTTGATGATACCATAATAAGACACCGCATCATAAACAACATGCTTCGCCGTCGGATACTTCGCAATAAAATCTGCAACCGCTTTCTTCGCTGAAGGACTAATCATTGAAGATGAAACAATCGCAATCTTTTTTCCGGCAGCACTTGCAGCAGCCAGCTTAGAGGTGATTTCACCATCCACAGTTGACCAATCGGTGCGTTTTTTATTTGCCATTGGCTGTTGCAGACGTGTACTGTCGTAAAGACTCAATACAGATGCCTGAACACGGGCATTGGTAGCGCTTCCATTCACCGATGAAAGTTCATTCCCTTCGATTTTAATCGGACGACCTTCGCGCGTTTTCACGAGGATACTGCAGTAATCCATTCCATCCGCATACGTTGATGCGTAATAGTTTGGAATACCGAGTGTAATCTCTTCCGGTTTTACAACATAAGGGATGGCTTTCTTAACCGGTGCATCGCAGGCAGCAAGAGATGCCGCAGCTACACTAAATCCAAGAAATTTGAGGAAGTCACGACGTGAGGTAGATGAACTATCATCCGCTTTCTTCTGCAGTGCTTCATCCAGGGGTAAATGTTCAAAGAACTCATTGTCGCGGAGGCGTATAAACTCAGGATCATTGTTGAGTTCTTCGACACCTTTCCAATAGCGTTTTTCCATAACGGTGTTGGCGGTTTACTTGGCTTTATTTAAAGATCACCTAGACTTAGGCAATCATCAATTTGGTTTGAATTATATTAATAGTGACAACGGGCACACTCTGTTCCACCCAATTGCTCAACTGTCATTTTAAAGTCTTTACCATGTTCTTTTTTCATTTTCTCATGGAGTTCTTTATAATAACCATTGCTTTCTGCTTTCACAGTTGACTCACGGTGACACTGAATACACCAGCCCATTGTAAGCGGTGAGAACTGTGACATCGTTTCCATCTCTTCTACCGGACCATGGCAAGTCTGACACTCTACTCCACCCACTTTCACGTGTTGAGAGTGATTGAAATACGCCAGATCAGGAAGATTGTGAATTCGGGTCCACTGAATCGCTTTTTGCTTACCGGTATATTGTTGCTTATCAACATCCCAACCGATAGCTGCATAAATCTTTGAAATCTCCTCTGTACCATACTTAGGACCTTTCTTCACATACTTGTGACAGTTCATACATACGTTTGGTGAAGGGATTCCGGCATTCTTTGATTTCTCAGCACCGGAGTGGCAATAACGGCAATCAATTTTATTCTGACCTACGTGCAGTTTATGCGAAAACTTAATCGGCTGCTCAGGAGCATAACCTTGCTGAACACCAATTCCAGCAAGAGCATTCCATCCTGCCACGCTTCCCCAGAGGAAACCAATGATCACGATGAATGCAGTCATTGCTTTATGCTCACGGATCCAATGTTTGAAGGCCGCTTTACCATGCAACTGTACAGGCTCAGGAATTCCATTGCGCTGATCAACAACACGCTTCAGGCCTTTCTGAACCTTGTTCAAAATCATGAACAAAGCAATCAGTAGAATCAGCGAAAGGAACAATACCAGCGGGAAATTGTCTTCCTTCGGTACCTCAGTACTACCGGTTGCGCCAGGATCACCCGTTGGAGCTACAGGCGCTTTTTCACTCTCCGCCTTGATGTAACCGATTACGGCTTTGACCTCGTCGTCACTTAATGCAAACGACGGCATCGCCACCTTGTTAAACTTCTCATAGACTTTAACCGCATCAGCGTCACCGGCTTTCACCAGGGCTTGCGAGTTTTTAATCCATTTGATCAGCCAATCTTCCTTGTACTTTGTGTGAACGTTCTTCAATCCCGGACCTACAACTACATCTTCACCGGTTACGTGACATGCAGTACAGTTGGCTTTAAAGAGGGCTTCCCCATTAGGCTGGGCAACCGACTTGGATTGGAAGATTACGATCGCGGAGAAGGCTAACAGCGTGATTGTCAGACACCTGGATACGTAACGTAGCATATGCTCGATCTTGTTTTTAAGTGTTTCAGAGGACTCTATTTTTACCGATTGGTGACAATAAAGCCTATTTTTCCAGCCGCCAAATTTAGCAGAAACTGTAATTCGAGCCTCGTTTTCGAGAAAAAATCCTTAAAATTTGGAGTGAATCTAATTTGATAAAGATTTGACCCTCTTTTTAACCTAATCTGTTCACAAAATGGTCATTTTGTTGAAGATACAAATCAGACATGACGTCCGATATATCCAATTCCACTTCATCAGCCCCGAAAGAAATTCAACCAAAGAGCCAGATTGTTAATAACTCATCCATTTTCAGGCTCCTGCTTATCCGTTCCCGGCGCAGCTTCCGAACGTTAGATCTTTAGACGTATTTAATTGTCTGATTGAAAGGATTTTTGATATTTGCAGTATGAAGTTCCTCTTGCCCATTCTCTTACTCATTTCTACTGTAGTTTTCAGCCAATCATCTGACAGTGATAGTCTTACAAAGAAATTGGTGGAGCGTCATAAACTGGTGAATGCTTCCAGAATGAGCATGCCCGGATATCGGGTTCAGATATATTTTGGAAACGACCGAACTAAAGCCCAGGAATTGAGATCGGAATTTTTACAACTTTTCCCGGCAACGCCTGCTTATCTGGTTTACCATCAACCCAACTTCAAAGTTCGCGTTGGCGATTTCCGCACCCGGCTGGAGGCAACCGGATTTCTGAACAAGATCAGCGGGAGCTATCAATCTGCCTTTATTGTTCCGGATGATGTCAAACTCCCTGACCTATAGTTTTAGGACACACTTTTGCACAGCCATTTGGTTGATATCCCGTTGAGAAGTATGTAATTCAGGCTTAGCTGCCTTGTAGCTTTGTACAGATTAACGTACGAAGACCCAATGAAAATTTCTATTTTATCAGTATTGCTCAGTTGTCTCACGCTTGTAACATCAGCTCAAACGGGTTGGCAGCAAACAGCCGAAGATCAACAAAGCCTGAAATTGAATTTTATTGAAGATGGAGATGATGGAACTATTTTCCAGCTCAGATACGATTATTCTCAACCACATCAAACATGTATTGTGAACCGATTGGATTCAACAGGAAATCCAATGGCTACTGCTTCCGTTTTTATTCCCGGACAAAATTCTGCAGTTAAATCATTCCAGGCCGATACGGTGTTGAAGCGCATTCTGGTGATCGCACAATACGAAGACTCATCCAGCTATTACATGCACATGATGGTACTGAACTACTCCTTGCAGCCGGTTGATTCTTCTACTTTCGGATTATCAAAAACGAGTATTGATCGCTTTGTTGTTTGCGGTGGCGGAATGGATTATGCCGTCAATAAATTCATCGTTTACAATTACCGCGATATCAACGATCAGATCTGGGGTCGTGGTGTTTGTCGCAAAAATATCTCCGGCACATATAAAACCAACGTATTCAAAGCAGGACAGGCCAGTAACGACGGGATATTTATAAACGCCTGTACAGTGGCCCCTGCGGGATATATCTACATCGGCGGCGCCCGTAAAGAAAGTTTATATGGCAATTTTGTATACTTCGAAAAAGTAAATGCTTCATTGGTGACGATGTATGAAGTAAAAGATCAATTGGTAGCCAACAATACTTTTACCAACCATGTATCAGACATTCATGTTTACACCACCAATGCGAACAGTCAGGTAGTATTTTCAGGAACAATATTCGGACTTGCACCCGGCGACACTATTTACCGAAGCCATGGTTTTATCAAAGCATATACAGCCAGCGGAACCTTGCGTTGGACCTTCCAGAATTATGAAGTTAAGGATTACAAAAAAGTTATTGAAAAGAACTCCTATGTTCATGCAGTTGGTAATAACAATACCAATAGCGGCCTCGACACTAAAATCAGCAGAGTGTTTTTAAAAGACGGTGTTTCAGACTGGAACCGCTACTATCCCTTCAAATCAATTGCCTCAACTTTCAAAGTTGAAGACGATGGCTCCATTCTGTTTGGTGGTGACAAACTTATTACAATATCACTCCCATCCGGTACTTCTATTTCCACACGTTCGTATATGCTTGCCCGTTATAGTAAATTCGGAAAACGTCTGTTTGATTACAATCATTCATGGGCAGCAGGAAACGGAACAACTTCTATTTCATCGGGGATAACAGACATAGCCACCGGAAGGAGCGGCTCTTATTATGCAGCAGGCTGGGAACGCACACAGTTCGATAATGGATTTGGAAATATCATCGCAGACAGCACACGGCTATTTCAGTTTACAAACGGAGCTATCCGTTTCGCACCTGATGTTCCATTGCCGAATGATAAACTT
>JBIIRF010000247.1:0-4274 GCA_044341715.1 Bacteroidia bacterium
GTCAACGTGTAGAAGACTTGATCATGGCCTGCGAGAATGCGCTGCATTACTTTGGTGGAGCGCCCAGTGCCATTGTTCCTGATAATTTAAAGGCAGCAGTTATTAAGACCAATAAATACGAGCCCAAAATCAATGAAAACTTCGAGGCATTTGCTGATCACTACAACATGTCGGTAGTTCCGGCCCGTGCTTATAAGCCCAAGGATAAGGCGCTTGTAGAAGGGGCTGTAAAGATCAGCTACCGCAGGATATATGCTATGATGGGTCCTCAGCTCTGCACCGGACTCGAAGCGCTCAATAGCCGTATTCGGGAATATCTGGAGGCCCATAACAACAAAACGATGCAGGGTAGAAATTATTCCCGTCGCCAGCAGTTTGAAGAAATGGAACGTCAAACATTGCAGCCATTGGCCGCAAGGCGCTTTGAACTGTTCAGTCATGCTACATTAACAGTGATGAAAAACGGTCATGTATGCCTGACCAATGACAAGCACTATTACAGTGTTCCCTTTGGCAACATCGGAAAGAAAATTAAAATGATGTACTCCAACTCAAAGGTGCTGATATACTACCGGTATGAGCTTATAGCAGAACATGAGCGCATCAAATCCCCACACAGCTTTAGTACAATAAAGGAGCATCTTGCTTCGCATCACCAACATCAGTTGGAATGGAGTGCTGATAAGTTCATCCAGGATGCCGCCAACATTGATCCGGTGGTAGAATACTATATCCGTCAGGTTCTACACCTTAAACCTCATCCCGAACAGGCCTATCGCTCATGCCAGGGTATTCTATCTTATGCCAAACGTGTGAGGAAAGACCGTCTTGTAAATGCCTGTAAGCGTGCGCATGATGTTGGCACCTATAACTTCAAAGCGATTGAAAACATCCTGCAGAAAGGCCTAGATAAGCAAATGAACGATATAGCTTCCATCGATATGCCTTCACATGACAATATAAGGGGAAAAGATTACTATCAATAATAACCACTTAAAACAATTAAACATGAATGAACAAATCCTTGAAAAAATGCAGAAGATGCGCTTGCATGGCATGGCCCGTATCTTCCAAAACAGTCTTGAAAAAAGCGGACTAAAATTACTCACGCCCGATGAAATGGTAGCCCACCTTGTGGAAGCTGAATGGGATGATCGCTACAACCGAAAGTTGGACAGGAGCCTGCAAAGTGCCCACTTTCGTTACAAAGCTGCAATAGAGCAGATAGCCTTTGATGAAAACAGGGTGCTCGATAAAAATCAGGTGCTTCGTTTAGCAGAGTGCACTTTTATCAAAAAGAAAGAAAATGTTTTGATAACCGGAAGCACCGGAGTAGGCAAAAGCTTTGTAGCATCCGCCCTTGGGCACCAGGCATGTTCACTCGGATACAAAGTCATGTACTCCCATAGCACAAAGCTGTTTGCCAAGTTGAAACTGGCTAAGGCAGACGGTACATACCTGAAAGAACTGAGTAAAATGGAAAAGCAAGATCTCCTTCTAATAGATGATTTTGGAATACAACCATTAGATGCACAGAGTAGAACGAGTTTAATGGAAATCATTGAAGATCGATATGGTAAATCATCCACCATGTTCACTTCTCAAGTCCCTATTGGTATGTGGCATGAAGTAATAGGCGAACAAACTATTGCCGATGCCATCCTCGACCGCATCGTTCACGACTCACATCGTTTGGAAATGAAGGGGGAGTCAATGCGAAAACGTAAATCTACCATGACTGAACTAACCTATTAAAAAAAACACTAACTTTGGTTAAGTGCCAAAATACAATCATTACGCCAAGTTATGAATGCCTAACTAAAAGGGGTCAATTTGATGCGAAAAGATGGGGTCAATTTACAACGAAATACAAGGGGTCAATTTGCCGCGAAATGCGGGGGTCAGATTGCGCGGAATATCCACTTTACACCAACCGGCAAGTTAAAATTCAGCTATACCATTCGAACACCAAAAACCAGTAATAGATTTTTCACTACAGTGTCCGACTCTGAAAACTACAAAGTTTACCATTACAACAGTCTTGATTATCTGGAAGAAGTCCATGCAAAGAAATCCAATTCTATTTGCCGCAATTTGCAACAATCTGAAACTGAAATTACCCGTTACTCTTATCGTAAGGATGGAAAACTGACATTGCAAACAATTACCAATTCATGCTGTACCCTCAGACTTAAATATGACTATCAAACAAATACAACTGCAAAATTATTGATCAGTGAAGAATACTGTGCTCAACCAAAAAGAAAACGGACTCAACAACTTTTCTATGCAAACAATAATCTTATAAAAGAAGTTATTGACGACAAGAAATACTATTTATACCAATACGATACACATGGTAAATTAACAGAAATCAAGTGCTTCAACAAAATTAAATCCGGTAAACTGATCACCCATCAGAAATTCACTTACAACCTAGACGGCACCTTGCACGAAGAATCAGTTCAGGAATATTATGAAAATGACATGGATACTAAATTCATAGACAGTAGCTATTTATATGCATATTCGGGCAATCTTCTTCGGATGATTACGTTTAAGTCCTTTGGAAAAATATCAGAATACCTTATTTACAATTATAATCCATAAAACAATATCTTTACTCGTCCACAAAGATCATTCATGTATCACTTCTCCTATTTCAAAGAAAAAGACCAACAAGAAATTTTACGTTTCATGGAAGAGCACCCCTTCGTCTTCCTAACCGGTAGCTTTCTGAATGGTGCACAGGTAGCCACACAAATTCCGGTGTTAATCGAAGTACGCGACGAGGAGTTAATCATTCGCGGACACATCATGCGCAATACTGATCATCATAAAGCGCTAATGGAAAATCCGAATGTATTAGCGGTGTTTACCGGTCCGAGTTGTTATGTAAGTGCGTCGTGGTACAGCAATCCGCAGATTGGTTCCACCTGGAATTATATGAGCGTACATGTCAGCGGAAAAGCACAATTCATGTCGGATGCCGAGCTCATCGAATTCATGCGTGCCTTTACGCTTAAATTTGAAGGCGGCAATATCGATTCAAAAACTATCTACGATAATCTCCCAAATGAATTTCTACGCAAAATGATGCCGGCTATTGTCGGATTCGAGATTCGTGCTGAGAAAATGGACAATGTATTCAAGCTAAGTCAGAACAGAGACGAGAAAAGTTACGACAATATTTTACTACATCTGGAAGAGAAAGGCGGTGAGAGTGCATTGGTCGCACAGGAAATGCGGAAGAGAAAAGCTGAGTTATTCCCTCCGGGTGCAGAATGGGATGCCAGTAAATTTGATTCGTAAAGAATTTTAACTAAACACCGAGTATTCCTTTTTAATTCATCGGCTTATTCAATCTGCCTAAAGCTTGAGCTGCATTTCCATACTTCGGATTTATCTGCAAGGCTTTTTCGTAACTCTGATTAGCAGCGGCGATATTTCCTACTGCTTCAAAACAAAGTCCGCGATTGAAATATGCTTCTGGCCAGGCTGAATCGGCAGCAATCGCATCGTTATAATGCTTGATAGCCTGATCATATACTTTAAGGTATTGGTAATGGATAAAGCCGAGCGCGAAATGTGAACGGGAAGAATTCGGAGCAATTTGTATAGCGCTGGTATAATCCTGAATCGCTTTATCATAATTCCGTTCATTCTCCTGGTACCAAAGTCCACGCCCATACAAGGCATCCACACTTTTCGGATTCACACGCAATGCTCCATCGTAATACTGTAATGCCAGTTTATCATTCTTCGCATGGAAGATCATCGCCAGTTGCAGGTATGCATCGTAATAGTCGGCCTTCTGTTCTATTGTAGTACGGAAACTGGAAACAGCTTTCGTTGTATCACCCAAATCGCGGTAACACATTCCTTTCATGAAATACGCTTTCGGATTTTTGATATCCAGCTTCAGCACTTCATCGAGATTAGCAATTGCTTCTTTGTACTGCTGAACGAGAAAATACAATTCGGCCAACTTTTCATAAGCCAGTTTATTCTTCGGATCGATTTGCAGACATTTCTCCAGAGCAGCTTTTGATTTTCCTGGTTTCGTTGCTCCAAGATGCACATCTGCCAGGGTAAGGAAGTACTCTGCTTTTGTTGTGTCGATGCTTAACACCTTCTCCATATCGATCATCGCATTGGCGACATCCATCCGTTGCATGTGCAGCTTTGCTCGTTGATGAATCAGGTCGGCGTTCTTCGGATCCTCACCAATTTTCAATGAAATCTCTGCAATTTGCTTCCCAAGAGGTGTGGTA
>JBIIRF010000248.1:0-4273 GCA_044341715.1 Bacteroidia bacterium
ACAGCAGGGGAGAAGAGGTAGTCGAAGTTTTGATTTTTATCGACACGTGCGGTGGCGTTGAGTTTGAGTTCGTCCTTGAGTAATTTCTTCTCTACTCCTGCATATCCACCGTATTCGTAGTTGCGGATGGATGTTCCACTGGTGTCACTGAAGATTGTTCCGCGTGAATTCGGTGCGTATAACCGATAGTTGGCTCCGGTGGTGAAGAGGAAAGTTTTGAGGTTGAATTTGTATTCGCCGTGTACATGGTAGAGTGCAGATTTATCGTAAAATCTGGAGCCTCCCTGTGCGAAGGTCTCTTTGGAGGTGATGCTGGCAAAGGCAGAGTCAAAAGCCGGTGTGCCGGGCATGAACATGGCCTGGTTTTGATTGAGGGGATCTCCAATACCGTTGGCGAATGTGGCTGCTCCGTTATGATACAAGGTTAATGAATCATAATAGTTGTTGAGCATGAATGGATTGATGGCAGCGAGATAGGCTCCGAAGTTGGGATAGTCGGCCGGCTTGGGGAATCCATCGTAGTTGCGGAATTCATTGAATACATTTTGTCCTACTAAGTACTTAATGTAATCATCGTACCAGTCTATGTCTGATTTTACACTGCGCTGTAATAATAGTGCTGTGAAGTAGGCGTCGTAGGAGTTACCGGCATCTTCGTTGGTGGCGTAGGCGCGGAGGAAGAATTTTTCCGGCTTGCGGATCTCGATGCGGTTCTGGTAAAATTTAATGTCTTTGAGACTGTATCGGTTGTCGCCCTGGTATACCGTGGTGCCGGTGCTGAAATTGGAACTGGCAATTAATTCTACATCCTTGGGTAATTTGTAGTGGATGGCGGTGTTTAATTTGATGTTATTGGTGTTGTAGTCTACGATGTCTTTCTCGGCGTATCCGGTGCGGTGCATTACTCCGAGTCCGGGAAAGGTTCCTGCGGCCTGGGTGTAGTCGCCGATGATGTTGTATTCATCTCCGTATACGTTTACGGCGTCGTAGCCTCCGGGATTTAATTCGTTGCTGACCGATTGTGGGGTGGCAGATAAATTACCTGCTTCCCAGTCGTAGGCGCGGAATACACAGGCGTTGAATTTTACTCCGAGTTTCTCTTTGCCTTCTTTGTTCTTGGTGACGAAGGCGTAGCGCAATGCGGTTTCGAGTAATCCGCGGGAACCACTCTTTACACTGACTTCTAGTCCGGGTTTTACAAATGGACTTCGGGTGTTCATGCTGATAACTCCGTTGAAGGCGTTGGGTCCGTAAAAGGCAGAGCTGGCACCTACAATCAGATCTACTTTCAATAAATCGAGTTCAGAGGTGCCAAGGAAATTTCCGAGGGAGAAGTTGAGTCCCGGTGCCTGGTTGTCAACGCCGTCTATGATCTGCAGTGAACGGACCGGTGAGGTGCTGTTGAATCCGCGGGTGTTGACTACTTTAAAACCCAGACTCGCAGCCGTTACATCTACTCCTTTTAATGCACTGAGTCCGTCGTAAAAATTGGCAGCCGGCGTTTCTCGAATGGCGATGATGTCCATGGCCTCTACTGTAAGAGCTGACTCACGTTGCTTTTCGGTTAACCGGCTTTCTACAACTGTGGCTTCCTTCATCATGTTCTCGTTCAGTCCGAGAAAAATCTGTAATGGAGTGTTGGCATTTACGGCGACAATCTCCTTTGTAGCATAACCGACATAGGAAACTACAAGCGTTGCGGGGTATGCCGGAATCTCCAGACTGAACTTCCCGTCGATATCGGTGGTTGTTCCGTTCGAAGTTCCTTTTACTGCCAACGTTGCACCGATCAATGGCTCCTTGGTTTTCAGGTCTTTAACTGTACCGGTTAAGGCCTGACCAAATAATCCTGTTGAAAAGGCAAGGATGCAGAACAACAAGGTGGCGTATCGGAGCATAGGGCGAATCAGTTGAGGTTTAAAACAAAAATAAGTTTTTGCGGGAAACAGGGCGCTATTTGCAACTGCTGGACGATTTTTTTATCATTGTTTCAACAATAAGAGGGCGTTTTCTCTTGTAACGTCTTGATTTATTAAGATAATCGAATGTTGAAATCGCAAATGAAATATTGGCCCTTTGCTGGCGTTTTATTGCGACATGTTCACCTAATTTGCATTTTTGTACCATGATCCGGAAAATCCTGCTGTTCTTCTTATTGTCTTGTCCTGTCTTGTTGATGGGGCAAAAAAATACATATCAGGTTTTTAAGGGTGATACCATTAACCGGACTGATGCCAAGGGACTCAAGCAAGGGCTCTGGAGAAAGTATTACCGAACAGATACCCTTTGCTCGGAAACCTGGTTTAAAAACAATAAACCTACCGGAATCTCCCGCACCTGGTATGAAAACGGGAAGCTCAAAGCCGAAGTTGTTTTTGAAAAGAATTCGCCTAAAGGGAAGGCCGTTTCCTATTACGAAAGCGGAAAAGTGATGGCGCGGGGAAATTATATCGATCAGAAAAAAGACAGTGTGTGGGTGTATTTTGGGGAGAATGATTCGGTTAAATCAATTGAAGTGTACAAGCTTGGAGTGCCGAACGGACATTGGCGTGTTTTTTATGAATCCGGCATATTGGCGGAAGAGAAAAGTTATGCAAATGGGAAGAGAGAAGGGGCTTACAGGCAGTTCAACGACAATGGAAAACTTATTTTTGAGATGTCATATAAGGCCGACAAGGAGAATGGTGGCGTAAAAATTTATTATTCGGATGGTAAAATCCGCGAGACCGGAACCTTCAGAAACGGGTTGAAGGAAGGTTCATGGATCGAATACAATACACAAGGCGGAGTGGTTAAAAACGAAGTTTACAGAGGGGGAGTGTTGCAGAAAAAGTAACAAATTTGTATCGTAATTTTAGTCAATTCAAGCTTTTTACATATCCCGTGCCATAAATACTCTGACTTTGATCAATACCTAATTTATGGGAATTTACCTTGTATGTTAATAAATGCTTACCGGGATGTGCGGATTATTTTTTTGACTTTGTTAATTTTAGAAATAATTAACGTGCAACCTAACCACATTAATTTTTAATTTATGGATATAAATCCCAATTCCAGCAATAGTGGATTAAGGGTACAAGTTTCTAAAGCGGAGAACAGTATTTATCTGGTGTCCGGCTGGGAACTCGAATTGGATACCCTTAACTTCCATCTCGATTCCCTGCATAAAGAAATGCTCTCCGCTCTTGGATATGAGAATGTACCCGACTCATTGCCATTACTTGATTACGCAGAACGATATATCTACCGTGAGGATATTGCATTGGTGCAGGATCGGGTGCAATATGCGATTTCAGAGCAGGATAATCCCGAATATGCTGATCGTTTTGAAGTTCGGCTGAAAGATATTAATGGGGTAATTCATTACTACCTCGTGAATGTCTGGCGCCTCCGTCCCAGTATGATCAAAGGGCAAGGTCAAAATATCTCCGATCTGAAACATACACGGGAAATGTTGATCGATCAGTCTTCTTCTTTGAAAGCTGTGATCGAAAATACCGATGATGTTATTTTCATTGTAAAATGTGGCGGTGAGCTGGTGATGTACAATGAAAACTTCAGAGGTCTGATGAGATCTGTATTTGCATTGGATTGCCATGAGGGAATGAATTTGATCTCTTCTGTACCTGAAGATTTTTCTCAACGTTGGGTGCCTTTACTGAGCGATGGATGTATGGGTAAAAAATCTTCGCATGAATTGACATTGGATCTTCGTGAGACGATTCATGTGGAAGTGGCCGTGAACCCAATTTTTAAGGAGGATGTAGTTACAGGTGTGTCTTTCTTCGTTCGCGATATCACTAATAAATGGAGACTTTCGGCATGGGAATCGCTCGAGACAAGAGTGCTGGAACAGGCTTATAAGAGTAGTAGTCTTTCCGAGGTTTGTGATACGCTGCTTCTCGGAATTCAGGAAATCTGTCCACAGATGACTTGTTATGTTACGCGTAAAAAACCGGAAGCTTTCGCGTTGGAGTGGTTAAGTGCACCGTCGCTTCCATTATCGTATCAGGCACTTGCATCAGAAATTCCAATTGATCCTGCTTATGGATCTTGTGGCTTGAGTTCTTCGTCAATGAAGCCAGCTTTGGTGTCTAATATAATGGAGCACCGTAGCTGGGATATTTACAGAGATATTACTGTCTTGAATGGGTTTTATGCCTGTTACTCAATCCCGGTTATTAGTCGCGAAGGGAAAATTATGGGAACATTGGGTGCCTATTTCAGGGAAGTACATGAATACACTGACTTTGAAATGAGTCTTTGGCTG
>JBIIRF010000249.1:0-4237 GCA_044341715.1 Bacteroidia bacterium
TGATGAACATCGGAAAAAGCATTACATTTTAACAATCATTTACAACGATAAAACAAAGCCTGACCCAATGGCAAAAATCATAGCGATAGCAAATCAGAAAGGAGGAGTTGGAAAAACCACCACCGCCATTAATCTCGCCGCCAGTCTGGCCGTGCTTGAGTACAAAACCTTACTGGTTGATGCCGATCCACAGGCGAATGCCACTTCCGGAGTAGGATTTGATCCACGTACCGTGAAAACTTCCGTGTACGAATGTATCATCAACGAAGTATCTCCGAAGGATATCATCCTCGAAACTAAAACGCCTCACTTATACCTTCTGCCATCTCACATCGACCTGGTTGGTGCTGAAATCGAAATGATTCAGATGCCTAACCGCGAACGTATGATGAAACAGGTGTTGGAAGGCATCAGAGGTGATTTTGATTTTATCATCATTGATTGTTCTCCGAGTCTTGGTTTGATTACCATTAACGCATTAACTGCAGCTGACTCTGTGATTATCCCTGTTCAATGTGAATATTTTGCATTGGAAGGTTTAGGCAAATTGCTCAACACAATCAAAATCGTTCAGAACCGTCTGAATACTGAACTTGCCATTGAAGGTATCTTGTTGACGATGTACGATATGCGTCTGCGTCTGAGTAATCAGGTGGTGGAAGAAGTAAAGACGCACTTCCAGGATATGGTTTTTGATACCATCATTCAACGGAATACTAAACTTGGAGAAGCGCCAAGCTTTGGTGAGAGCATCATTATGCACGATGCTACCAGCAAAGGAGCGATCAACTACTTGAATCTGGCCCGTGAAATTCTTCAGAAGAACAACATGACCGGAATGTCAGCCGAAGAAAAAGTCCTCACCGATAAAGTGATGGAAAAACTTAAAATTTCAGAAAATTAATACCCTACTCTCTTCATATGTCAACTAAAAAATCAGTGCTGGGCAGAGGACTAGGCGCATTACTAGATGGAAACAATACCAATCCTGCACCTGCAGAGAATGTGGTATCATCCAACGAAGTAGTAGCCGGTCAACAGAAAGGAATTGCAGGTGCAGTTGCTCAGGTGCCGCTGAATCAGATTGAAGCAAATCCTTTTCAACCAAGAACAGAATTCGATGAAACTGCGCTGAAAGAACTGGCCGAATCTATCCAGATGCAAGGTATTATCCAGCCGATTACCGTTCGTAAAATGGGGCCGGATAAATACCAGATCATCAGCGGTGAACGTCGGTATAAAGCTTCACGCCTTGCAGGACTCACCTCTATTCCGGCGTATGTTCGTACAGCAAACGATCAGTCGATGCTGGAGATGGCGCTCGTTGAAAACATCCAACGTGAAAACCTGAATGCGCTGGAGATCGCTATCAGCTATCAACGTCTGATTGAAGAATGTAAACTCACGCAGGAATCACTCGGTGAGCGTGTAGGTAAAGAGCGTTCAACAGTTACCAATTATCTTCGTCTGCTCAAACTTCCACCACAAATTCAGTTTGCAATTCGTGATGGCCGTTTAACGATGGGACATGCCCGTGCAATTCTCGGTGTGGATGATATCGGAATGCAGTTGAAGATTTTCAATGACATTCTTGAAAATGATCTCAGCGTACGTAAAGTGGAAGATCTGGTTCGTCAGAATGCACCCAAGAAGGCCGGTAAAAAAGAGAAAGGAAAAACGCAATGGGATGTTGAAATCCGGAACCTGGAAGACCGTCTCGAACACCGTTATGAAACCAAAGTTGAAATCAAGCATAAAGACAATGGAAACGGACAGATTATCATCAATTACTTCAGCAATGATGATCTGACCCGTTTGATGGACTTACTGGATTTTGATTGAAATCAACACATATCCTTCGAAGCAGCTTCGAAACATTCCCCTTCGGATTTCACTCGGAGGGGTTTTGTTTATTTGTACCCTGTTCTGCCTGTTACCTTTCCTGAGTTCAGCACAGGATACGATTCCTTCCGCAAAGAAAGATACCGTTGCGATTCTGCTTCCAGATAGTGGCTCCGTTCAACATCTCGATACGGTTCTTACAATTGTCAGGGATGATTCTACACTATCCTCCCCGAATACTGCTCAGCGAATCTCCAGCGATTCTGCATCACGGGATACAAGTGGAAGAAAAATCCATTCAGTGAGAAAAGCCACGTTGCTATCCACATTTCTTCCCGGAGCCGGACAAGTTTACAATAAACGCATCTGGAAAGTACCGATTATCTACGGGGCGTTTGGCGGATTGATTTACCTCGTTCAATTTAACAATAACCGATTCAAGGAGTTTGAAAATGCATTGTTATCCAGATATGACAATGACCCGACTACCATCGATAAATATCAGGACATCTACACCGAAGACAACCTGAAATCATTGAGTGAATACTACCGCCGCAACAGAGATCTCTCCGTAATTGGCATATCACTCGTTTATGTACTGAACATTATCGATGCCCATGTAGATGCCCATCTCTTCAGCTTCAACGTTGATGATAATCTGAGCATCAATTGGTCGCCGGTAATTCAGCCCACTCCTGATATCACAACAACCGGACTTGCTTTCACATTACGATTCTAAAATTTCTACAGATGAAAATAGCATTGATTGGAACCGGAAAAATGGGCAAAGCGGTCGCTGAAAAGGCACTTCAGGCTGGTCACGAAATTGTACTGAGTATCAACGAAGAAAATCCGCAAGACCTCTCACCTTCCCGCCTCCAAACTGCCGATATCGCCATCGAATTTACCCGACCTGATGCCGCCGTCAAACACCTCTACGCATGCCTGGCAGCCGGAATACCGGTTGTGTGCGGAACGACAGGATGGCATGAGCAATACGAAGAAGTTCGAGCCCGTTTTTTGAACGAGAACGGCACACTTCTCACGGCAACCAACTTCAGTATCGGAGTAAACATTTTCTTTCGCCTCAACGCAGAATTGGCAAAATGGATGAGCCATCATCCCACATATAAACCATCTCTTCAGGAAAGTCACCATACCCAAAAGCTCGATAAACCCAGCGGAACAGCCGTAACATTGGCCACTGACCTGATAAATTCACACCCTGACACCACCAGCTGGGCTCTGCAGGAAAGTAACGAAGCCGGCGAATCCAACGTATTAAGCATTCAATCTATTCGGGAAGGACAGGTTATCGGAATTCACGAAGTTGAGTGGAAATCACCAATTGACCGGATAAGCATCCGACACGAAGCATTCAACCGGGATGGTTTTGCCGCCGGAGCGCTGATTGCAGCAGAGTGGCTCAGCGGAAAAAAGGGCGTCTTCGGGATGTCCGATGTACTCTTTGGTGATCAAAAGTGAATAAGAATCAAGAAATAGCGTTTCAATTTTCTATTTTCGAACCCGTAAACTGACAATATGAACTGGAAATTCTGGCAAAGCAGCGGCCGTAAAAGCAAATCCCGTGAATGGTTTGATGCCGTTCTCTTCGCGGTTGTAGCAGCCACCATCATTCGTACCTTCTTCATCGAAGCCTTCACCATCCCGACTCCATCTATGGAAAAAACACTGATGGTAGGCGACTTTCTATTCGTCAGCAAGGTGAATTATGGCGCCCGCACTCCTATGACACCATTGTCGGTTCCCTTTGTTCATCAGGAGTTGCCGATATTCGGAGGGAAGTCCTACTCTGAAGCATGGAAGTTGCCTTATTACCGTCTGCCGGGTTTTGCAGATGTAGAGAGAAACGACATCGTAGTGTTCAATTATCCCATGGAGGATGATCGTCCGATAGATAAGCAAACGCATTACATCAAACGCTGCGTTGGTATTGGTGGAGATCAGTTACAGGTTATTGACCGTGTGCTTTACATCAATGGCAAGAAAGCCATGCAACCGAAGAAAAGCCAGTATGTTTACGATATTCAAACAACAGGCTCCGGATTAAGTGATCGTGTTTTAAGGAAAAACGACATTACTGACGGCGGTCCGGCCTATAACCCGGGTGAATATCGATATTGTCTCACGCAGGAAGCGGTTACTGAATTAAAGAAGCTTCCGAATGTGGCCAAAGTAGATGTAATGAATATGCCGAAGGGACAATACGAAGATTACATCTATCCATTTGACCCAAAACTGAAATGGAACATGGACAACTACGGTCCTATTTATATTCCAAAGAAGGGTGCAACTCTAACAATTACAACTGACAATATCAGTATTTACCGACGTGTGATTTCAAAATACGAAGGCAATGACCTTGTAGAAAAAG
>JBIIRF010000251.1:0-4233 GCA_044341715.1 Bacteroidia bacterium
CAGTGTTTTCCAACCTGATCGATAATGCGATTAAGTTCAATGATAAACCGGTGGCGGAAATTTCTATCTCGGCTCGTGAAACTGCGAACGACTGGGTGTTCAATATCACCGATAATGGTCCGGGTATCGATTCGCGTTACCATGATAAAATTTTCGTGATCTTCCAGACCATTCAACCCCGCGATGAGTTTGAATCAATCGGTGCCGGACTGGCAATCACCCGCAAAATTATTGAGAACAAAGGCGGACGTATTGAAGTGATTTCATCTCCCGGCGAAGGTGCTACTTTTTCGTTTTCATTGCCGAAGGGGATTCCGAAGAAAACTGTTTCCGATGAACACCGGACACAGACCTTGACCTTTGCAGATTTAAACTAAAATAGCAGGTAGCGCAAATCACTCCGGTAGGCCGAAGATTATTTTGGTTACTGTTGCTTTATACCGCTTTCCCGCCCTTGATCAGGCGAAGTAATACGGATACAATGGCAATCACCAATAAGAGGTGAATCAATCCTCCGATGTTATAGCCGATAAATCCAATGGCCCAGAAGAGGAGTAAGATAACTGCGACGAAGTATAAGGCGTTTCCCATGATGTTTGTTGTTGTTGGTTGATGAATTGTTGTCGTCTTGTTCTTCGTTTATCGCAGCCGTTTTTATGCTTATGCCGGACAGAGCGAAGAAGTGGTTAAGGTAGACAACTGCATCGGCAAAGGTGAGGACTGAATCGTGGAACACTGTGATATAATTCAGTATTTCTTTTATATTTAAAGTGTACCTTTCCGCCGGTCGCCTGGTTAGTTCCTTCGTTGGATAACCTGCCGGCTTTAAATATTTCCATATCGCTTCGGGATAGTTTT
The DNA here is from genome assembly GCA_044341715.1 of Bacteroidia bacterium. Taxonomy (GTDB): domain Bacteria; phylum Bacteroidota; class Bacteroidia; order AKYH767-A; family OLB10; genus JAJTFW01. The sequence goes on from JBIIRF010000251.1 coordinate 859, forward strand.
TCCGGATCGCAAAATCACGTCTCTCATGAATATCAGTGCCTCTTCTTTATTGGTAAAACTTCTCCTCATCGGTGTTTTGTTAACCCTGATTTATGTCGCAAAACCTTTTTTAATGCCATTGGCTATCGGTCTGGTAATAGCAACATTGTTTCTTCCGATGTCGAACCGTCTCGAGCGGATGCATGTTCCGCGTGCACTCTCTGCCGGAATGTGTTTGCTGCTGATTGTTCTGCTGTTTTTAGGCATCTTCTTTATTGCAGGAATGCAGATTTACAGACTGGCTGCTGATGTGGATGTATTGAAGGATCGGATCATTCTTGCCTGGCAGATGGTGCAGGATTATATCTTCAAAAATGCCGGACTCTCGCTCGAAAGTCAGAACCAGTTGATCAGTCAACAGCAACCACTTTTTACGAACTGGATAAAGAACATCGCTGCAGCACTTCCGTCTATTGCTGCGGATGGAGGATTAATTTTGATGTATGTATTGTTTCTCTTGTATTACCGTTCACATCTCAAACAGTTTGTCCTGAAATTGTTCCCCGGTAAAGAGAAGGATGAAGTGCAGAAGGTGGTACACAGTGTCGCACATGTTTCGCAACAGTATATTTTCGGATTGTCGAAAATGATTGTGTGTTTATGGGTGTTGTATGGAATCGGATTCTCACTTCTCGGACTGGAAAACGCATTGTTCTTTGCCTTCCTCTGCGGACTCCTCGAAATCATTCCCTATCTCGGTAATCTCACCGGTACACTCATCACTGTTCTCATGGCGGCAGTGCAGGGTGTTGCCTGGCCTGTTCTGCTCGGTATATTGCTTGTTTACGGAGCCATTCAGTTTTTCCAGGGCTGGGTCCTCGAACCACTCATTGTTGGTGCGCATGTAAAACTTAATCCGCTCTTCACCATCATTGCACTCGTCATCGGCGGACTCCTCTGGGGCATTGCCGGTGTCTTCCTCGCCATTCCTGTCATGGCCATGCTCAAAATTGTCTGCGACCATATCGAACCCCTCAAGCCGTATGGTTTTTTGATGAGTGAGGTGGAGAAGGGGAGGAAGTAAGTGAAAACTACAGGGAACTGTATGCTCGTTGAAAACCTAGAAGATGGAGTGATAACATCAACTCCTACAAATAAAAAAAGCCTCTCGTGAGGCTTCTTTTGTGATCCCGCTGGGATTCGAACAAGTACAAATATATAATAAGTTATATATTATTTGGTTGATAACCTATTTAAATAGGTTGATAAGGTGACGAAGTTTGCAGACGAGAGTTCTTGGCTTGATAGCTGTGGCTCCGCACCTCACCACAAAAAGTATATGACCTGATTCTTTAAAGGTCTTTTAGGATCTGCTAATTTGGGTTTCCAGTCAAGCAAGAACATAATGAAAATGTCAAATTCCAACCCGAAGGCCGATACCATCGACTATTATGCTATGGTAGCCGGAATTCGTCCCGGGAGATCACCATCTATATTTCATCGGGAATATAAATATTACTGGGGTGAATTCCCGCAGGCCCTTGACTATTCGATTTATAACACGACGTTTCATAAGGTCACGCCGTTGGCTCATACGGTTGATTGCCGGAAATATGGCCAGTTGCATTAATGGGCCAGAATTGGCGACCGGTACAGCCCGTAGTTGATTGTCTTCGAATTCATACCTCCTGAGAACATCTTTAAAATCAAGTACTATTTTTTCCGGGGCCTATCAGATTCTGATCCGGATACCGGCGAGGTGGTCTCCGTCAAAGCCCCGGACAACGAGTTGGTCCGGTACTGCATAGCAGGATTTTCAAAGGAACACCTTTCAAAAAAATACTCATATTCCGACATGAAGGCTTAAAAGTCGTTATCATCTGAAGCAAGATCAAATCAAATTTGTTGTAGCTTCTAATAATTTGTTGTAGTTTTGAATATTAAGTCATAAATCCAAACCATGAAAAACAAAATTACTTTACTGATTCTTTTTAGTTTCGCCGGCATTTTTACGGCGGCAGGTCAAATTCCTTCTTATGTTCCAAGCAACGGACTCGTAGGCTGGTGGCCGTTTAATGGTAATGCAAATGATGAGAGTGGGAATGGGAATAATGGGACGGTGAATGGAGCAGCATTAACAACGGATAGATTAGGTAATGCCAATAAGGCCTATAGTTTTGATGGGGTTGATGATAATATTGAATTGGGTTTTCTACCAAATTCAAATTTTTCATCGAACATGAATTTTTCATATTCGCTTTGGATAAAACCTAACGGATTATTCTTTGGGAGAATATTAAGTTTTACATCAAATATCTCAGGAGATTTAACATATGTACATCAATTAACATATGAAACAAACGGAAATTTGTCTTTTAACTGTGCTCAAAACACAGGTTTAGCAAATCCTCCATACGCACAAATTGCAACTACGGCTTTAGCAGCAAACCAGTGGCATCATATTATTTTAACATATTCAACCAACAACTTACAAATTTTAGTCAATAATATTAGCTCAACAACTTCGCTTTATTCTGGACCATTATCAATTGAAGGCTTAAATAGTGAACTACATATAGGCTATATTCCAAACGAACCAAATGAGCGCTTTGGGGGAAACATTGACGACATCGGAATCTGGAATCGCGCACTTACCCAACAAGAAATTACAAACTTATACAATTCGCAAACTTGTATTGGTAATATATCTGCTGATGGTTCAACTACCTTCTGCGCAGGAAATTCGGTTAATTTAAAAAGTGATGTATTAGGTGGTACTTATCAATGGAGAAGGAATGGCGTAAATATTTCTACTAATGCAACTTCACGTACCTTCAAGGCATCTACATCAGGTTCGTATACTTGTGTAGCCACATGTAACGGCACCGCCTTAACGAGCAATGCCATTGCTGTAACTTCTAAAACAAACGCATCAGCAACGGTTTCTGCAAGCGGAGCGACATCTTTCTGTGCTGGTGATAGCGTAACGCTTAACTGCACCAACCTTGGAAGCAACTACAGCTTGCAGTGGTATCGCACCAATGTTTCTATTGAGAATGCAACGGCTTACACGCAGGTGGTCAAACAACCGGGTACTTATAAAGTGGTTACTAAAAACCTATCCAACGGCTGCTCTCGCATTAGCGGCAGTAGTGCGGTAGTGGCGGTGAGTTGTAGATTAGCCAATCCTGATGTGATTACAAATGATTTAATCAGTACCGACTTCGATGCCAAATTAGCAGGTGAAGAACCAAAAGGAAAAATCTACATCTACCCTAATCCAACTTCCGATAATAAATTTACGGTGGAGTTAATGGGATTAGAAGTCGAGGGGAATGCAACGTTAGAAGTTTACAACGCCATGGGGCAGTTATTATCATCTGAAAAAGTAAACAT
>JBIIRF010000250.1:0-4233 GCA_044341715.1 Bacteroidia bacterium
GAAACACGAAAAAACAGGTAGCCGAGTCTTTAAATACATCCGGCATCTACGGGGCAGTTCGCCATCCCTTGTACCTGGGCAATTACCTGATGTGGATCGGCATCGTGATTTTTACATTCCAGCCCGGTTTTATCCTCTGCGTAACGCTGTTGTATTGGCTGTATTACGAGCGGATCATGATGGCGGAGGAAGGCTTTCTGATCGGCAAATTCGGGAATGCTTACGAAGCCTGGTCGCAGAAAACACCACCGTTTATTCCGTCTATTTCGCAACTCTCCAAACCGGCCGAGACATTCTCTCTTAAATCGGTCTTCAGGAGAGAGTATTCCGGCTGGCTGGCTACTGTAATCGGCTTTGCGTATGTTGATTTCCTGCGTCTTTATTCGACACATCAGCGGAATCTCCAGCCTGCATTCGATTCCTGGAAGGAGAAATGGATGATGATCCTTATCGTGTCTGCCGCTATTACCCTCCTGCTTCGCTCGCTGAAGCACTATACTTCACTTTTGAAGGAAGAAGGTCGTAGTTAACTGGTTAAGCCGTACTTTTGTGCTGTCAATTCCCCCTGCGGAAACAATTGCTGTTGTACGTTGTTGGGGTAGATAGATTACTTGCAGCTAAAACCAACGGGAGATGAATACCGCCGCTATTGAGGAGAAGATATTACTTGCAGGACCTTGCAGCGCAGAGAGCCGCGAACAGGTATTGGAAACTGCCCGGGGTATCGCCAGTCGATTTCCACATGCTATTTTTCGTGCCGGTGTATGGAAGCCACGTACACGTCCCGGATCTTTCGAAGGCATCGGAGAACCTGCCCTCGAATGGCTCAGGGAAGTACAAGCGGAAACCGGACTAAAGGTAATGGCCGAAGCGGCGAATGCTTATCAGGCGGAGTTATGTCTGAAAGCCGGACTCGATGCTATCTGGATCGGAGCGCGTACCACTGTAAATCCGTTTTTAGTACAGGAAGTGGCAGATGCTGTGAAGGGGACTTCAATTAATGTGATGGTAAAAAATCCTATCCATCCCGACGTGGATCTATGGAGAGGAGCCATTGAACGTATACGCGCTGCCGTTAGTACCGAAGTGATTGCGATTCACCGTGGATTCCATTCATTTGAAACCACCGAATTCCGGAATCATCCACGTTGGCAGGTAGCTTTTGAGCTGAAGTCGATGTTGCCCGGATTAAAAATGGTATGTGATATCAGCCATATTGCCGGAGCACGACCATTATTGCAAAGCGTTGCACAGGAAGCGCTGGACCTTGGCTATGAAGGCTGGATGATAGAAACACATATCAATCCGGATGTAGCGCTGAGTGATAAAATGCAACAGGTAACGCCCCTCCAACTGGAGCAGTTGCTGCATAATTTACAACCGCGCCATACCCGTTTTGATGAAGGTCCGGCACTTGAAACCATACGAAACTACCGGGCAGAAATCGATCAGCTCGATGATACCCTCCTGCAACTTCTCCGCGAGCGCATGAAGTATTCCACCCTCATCGGCGAATTAAAAAAAGAAAACAATATTTCCATTTTCCAACCGGAACGCTGGAGAGCAATACTCAAAAAAATGTCGGCAAAGGGAGAAGAGCTGCAAATCAATCCCGGCTTTATCCGAAATCTTTTCATACAGATACACGATGAATCCATCCGAATTCAGGGAGAGATTGTGAATAGGGAGGAAGCTGGTGATACAAACGAATCTACACTGAAGTAGGTGGTCAGGATTTAATCATCAATGCAGGAAGTTCGCGCCAGCTATTCACATTGATGCTTCCGTTTTTAATATTCTTGTCTCCACCATAGATAATCTCACTTTTGCATGCTTTAGTAGGATTAGCTTTGATATAGTGCAGAATGTTTTTATTAAATTCTTCCTGATAAGTAGATCCCGCTTTACATTCAATCAGTCGGGTGTACTTAATGCCGGGAATATAAATATCAATTTCATTTCCACTTTTATCCTGCCAGAAATGAATGTTTGGTAACTCTCCTCTATGATAAGATGATTTTATATATTCACTGATGATGAAATTTTCAAAGAAAGCTCCCTTCATCGGATGAATTGCATAGTCGCTTTTTTTTCTCATGCCCGCTAAGTAAGCTGCCAGCCCGGTGTCGTAAAAGTACAGTTTGTGACTTTTAACTAATCTCTTACCTATGTTTTCATGGTACGGAGAGAGCCTGAATACAATAAAACTTGCTTCAAGCACAGATATCCATTGATTTACGGTGTGATGGCTGATTCCAAGATCAGAACCGATATTGCTTAGATTAATCAACTGTCCACAGCGCAAAGCACACGTTTTTAAAAAACGTTGGAATAAACTGAGATTTCCGATTTGTTGTAACTGCCGTACATCTTTCTCGAGGTAAGTTTGAATGTAATTGCTGAACCAGGTGTCAGGTCGGATTTTCTTTTTATATAACACCGGATAACCTCCTTTCAATAACAAATCAGGCAGTGAATCCGGAAAAATTTCATTCGCCATTAACTCATCAGTTCCCATGGGCATCAGTCGGTGAATTCCAACTCTTCCCGCCAGTGATTGCGTGATAGATTGATGTAAAAGAAAGTTACTTGAACCGGTAATAATAAATTGACCATCTTTCTTTCTTTCATCTACTATAGTTTGTATATATGAAAAGAGATGCGGTACTCGTTGTGCTTCATCAATTATCAGCGGACCTTTTGAATTGCTTAGAAAACCTCTTGGATCATTTTCTGCATATGCCCTGATGTCGGGATCTTCCATGGAGTAGTATGCAGCTGCAGGGAAAACACTTTTGGCGATCGTAGTTTTACCCGATTGCCTTGGACCCATGATGGCAACCACAGGAAACTCTTTTGAAGTTTTCTTTAGTTGTCTGGTTAATGTTCGAATGTATTCCATAGGGTAAATATACGCAAAAACCGGACAAATTGGAAGTCTCACTTCCAATTTGTCCGGTTTTTTCTCTACAAATTACTGATTATCAATTATATGAAAAAATATTCATTCAATTTGTAAATTTTTCAAGAGTGAAAATGATTTTCATTTTTCATTTTCTCCTCTGAAAACTATGCAAAACGTTTCGCTACTTCTTCCCAGTTTACTACGTTCCACCAGGCAGCCAGATAATCAGGGCGACGGTTCTGGTAATTCAGATAGTATGCATGTTCCCATACATCGCATCCGAGCAAGGGTGTTCCTTTTACTTCTGCAATGTCCATGAGCGGATTGTCCTGGTTAGGTGTAGAGCAGATCTCTATTCCGCCTGCTGCATTTTTAATGAGCCATGCCCATCCTGATCCGAAACGTCCAACACCGGCGGCATTGAATTTAGTTTTGAATTCTTCGAAGCTTCCGAAAGTGCTGTTGATTGCTTCAGCAAGTTTTCCTGTCGGTACTCCACCACCGTTAGGACCCATGATGCTCCAGAAAAAGGTGTGGTTCCAGTGTCCGCCGCCATTGTTGCGGATAGGTGCGGCAAATTGTGAAATGTTTTTGCAGATGTCTTCAATCGACATGTTCTCTGCCGGTGTTCCGGCGATGGCATTGTTGAGGTTGGTTACATACGCCTGGTGATGCTTGCCATGGTGGATCTCCATGGTTTTTGCGTCAATATGCGGTTCCAGCGCATCGAATGCGTAGGGGAGTGGTGCAAGTGTGAAAGCCATTTTATTTTTGTTTTATAGTTTGATAGGACAAAAATAGGTATAAAGAAATTAGAGAGGCTCTTCCGCTCTTAATTCGTCCCGGAATCGGACGTGGGCATTCGTTTTCCGGATATTTCAGAATAATAAGATAATGATCTGGTTAGGATTGTTAAACATTTGTATCCGTTTGTAAATGTTTAATTTTCTATGAATTCCATGTACTTTTTCGTTCTTCGCGGCCCTGTTTATAGGGAATAACCTATATTTATTCATTAAACCTAACCAACTACTATGAAGAAAACACAAATTTATCTGGCATTGGCCGTGCTGTTCCTCTTGAGCGCTTGTTCGAAGCAGGAGGAGATGGATTCGAATTGTCAAGGTCCTGTGCTGCAGGAGAAGTCCGTATTACAACAGGTGCCTTCAGGGAACCCATACGACAAACTAAAACTGGATCAGGTGGTGATCTCCACATTGGAAGCCCGGAATGATTTCCATTGGGAATGGGTGGATATGAAAACACTCTGGAGTGCGTTGCAACATAGCGATCATACAGTGGCGATCGGTTATAAGCCGGCGGCAGAG
>JBIIRF010000027.1:0-13440 GCA_044341715.1 Bacteroidia bacterium
CTTTATTATTTTGCGTTCACCCTCTGTAAATGCTTCTAAAATATATACTCCTTTTTGCCAGGAGAGGGTAGAGATATTGCTGATCTCCTGATAAGTGGAAATCAGGCTTCCATCTGAATTCGCAGTTTTATAGAGTGGATATACCTGCTGATATTGTAACCGGCCGTAAGAGTTGAAGATCGAAATATTCAGATAACTATTTGCTCTCGAGAAAACTTTGATCCGTAAATAATCATCCTGGTAACTTTCAAGGAAGCTTGGACTGATATCAATATCGAAGTTAGTGCAGATGCCGGGTATATAACCGCAGGGATAAAATGCGTACTTGTTTATCGCGAAGCAATCATTCCTGTAGGTTTCTCCGTCGCAACCGCAAACAGGGTTGTAATCCTGAAAGCAGGTGTAAAATATATTTTCTTGTTTAGTTGAGTCTTTACACGGATTACAAAATAACTGTGCCATTGTCGAACTCTGTGAACCTAAAAGTAACAAGAGAAGGATGAGTCGTTTCATGATATAGATAACAATTGCCTGAGGGCTAAGTTACAACGTAATAGGTGATTATTTCGTGTATTCGGGTGAATTTCTGTCATTTTTGGATGAAATGGCCACGGGGATAGACGAAAAAAGGCCGTCCTTTTGAGACAGCCTTTCATTATAGAATCGTAGATATTATTCTCCGCTAAACGCTGCCGCTGCAAACTCGCGGTTGAGACGGGAGATATTGGAAACGGAAATGCCTTTCGGACATTCTGCTTCACAGGCTTCGGTATTCGTGCAGGCACCAAATCCGGCTTCATCATGTACTTTGAGCATGTTGGCAACACGTAATTTGGCTTCAGCACGTCCTTGTGGAAGAAGTGCATATTGCGAAACCTTTGCAGAGAGGAAGAGCATTGCAGAACTATTTTTGCAGGCCGCTACACAAGCTCCGCATCCGATGCAAGCCGCTGAATTGAAGGCTTCGTCAGCGTTCGCTTTTGGAACCGGAATCGCATTCGCATCTGGAGCAGCACCGGTATTCACCGATACATATCCACCCGCATGCTGGATCCGCTCAAATGCAGTACGGTCAACAATCAAATCGCGCAATACAGGGAATGCTGCTGCTCTCCATGGTTCGATAATGATGGTTTCTCCGTTCTGGAAGCTGCGCATATGCAACTGACAAGCGGTTACTCCTTTTACCGGACCATGTGCACGTCCGTTGATGTACATGCTGCACATTCCGCAAATTCCTTCGCGACAATCATGGTCGAAGGCAATCGGCTCTTTTCCCTCTTTGATGAGGTCTTCGTTTGTTACATCCAGCATCTCGAGGAACGACATGTCAGGACTAATATTTTTTGCCTGATAGGTTTCAAAGCGTCCGTTTTCCTTGGTGCTTTTTTGTCTCCAGACTTTTAAGGTGAGATTCATATTTCCACTCATGATCTTTCTTTTTTATTCCGCCGGGCTGATAAGAATTCAGCGCCGATGTTTGGTATTACTTGTATGAACGTTGGGTTAACTTTACCTCTTCGAAATTGAGAATTTCTTTGTGCAGCTCGTGCGGTTGACCATCTCCTTTGTATTCCCATGCGGCAACATAAGCGAAGTTTTCATCGTCACGCAATGCTTCATTTTCCGGTGTCTGGTATTCCTCACGGAAGTGTCCTCCACAACTTTCGTTACGGTGTAAGGCATCTACCATCATCAACTCTCCTAATTCAAGGAAGTCGGCTACACGTCCTGCTTTTTCCAGATTCTGGTTAAGCTCCTGATCAGCTCCCGGTACAAGAAGATTCTGCCAGAACTCTGTACGAAGCGCCTTGATTTTTTCAATGCCCTCTTTCAGTCCTTCTGCATTACGTCCCATTCCGCAGTGATTCCACATGATGAGTCCGAGCTCACGGTGATATTCGTGTACTGTTTTCTTTCCTTTGATTGAAAGCAGTTTGTTGATACGTTCTTTTACGGCTCTTTCTGCTTCCATGAATTCAGGCCCGTCGTTGGCGATTGGCTTGCGTTCTACACCGGCGAGGTAATCACCAATGGTGTATGGAAGTACGAAATATCCATCTGCTAATCCCTGCATCAGTGCTGAAGCTCCTAAACGGTTTGCTCCGTGATCACTGAAGTTGGCTTCTCCTGCAGCATATAAGCCGGGAATAGAAGTCATCAGGTTATAATCTACCCACAATCCGCCCATTGTATAGTGAACAGCAGGATAAATCATCATCGGTGTTTCGTAAGGATTATCACCGGTGATCTGTTTGTACATGTCAAAGAGGTTACCATACTTCGCTTCAACAGCTGCAGCTCCTAAACGACGAATAGCATCGCTGAAGTCGAGGTATACAGCGAGTCCGGTTTTACCTACTCCAAATCCTTTGTCGCACATATCCTTCGCAGCACGGGAAGCGATATCACGTGGTACGAGGTTTCCGAAACTTGGGTATCTTCTTTCGAGGTAATAGTCGCGATCTTCTTCCGGAATATCCTGTGGTTTTCTTGGATCTCCTTTTTGTTTTGGCACCCAGATACGGCCATCGTTACGCAACGACTCCGACATCAACGTGAGCTTCGATTGGTGGTCGCCGGATACCGGAATGCAGGTTGGGTGGATTTGTGTGAAGCATGGATTGCCGAAATAAGCTCCCTTTTTATGGGCTCTCCAGATGGCTGTTCCGTTTGATCCGCGTGCATAGGTGGTGAGGTAAAATACGTTTCCGTATCCACCTGTTGCGAGCACAACAGCATGTGCACTGTGTCGCTGAATTTCTCCGGTTACCATGTCGCGGGCAATGATTCCACGGGCCTGTCCATCTACCATCACCAACTCCAACATTTCATGGCGGGTATAACTCTGAATCTTGCCTTCACCAACCATGCGGTTCATGGCAGAGTATGCGCCGAGTAATAATTGTTGTCCGGTTTGTCCTTTGGCATAGAAGGTACGTGATACCTGTGCTCCACCGAATGATCGGTTATCGAGCAATCCGCCGTATTCACGGGCAAAAGGAACACCTTGTGCTACGCATTGGTCGATGATATTTACACTCACCTGAGCCAGACGATAAACATTGCCTTCACGGGCACGGTAATCGCCGCCTTTGATGGTGTCGTAGAAAAGACGGTATACACTATCACCGTCGTTACGATAGTTCTTCGCTGCATTGATTCCACCCTGTGCTGCGATACTATGCGCGCGACGTGGTGAATCCTGGAAGCAGAAGGTTTTTACGTTGTAGCCTAATTCTGCTAATGAGGCTGCTGCAGATGCTCCTGCGAGTCCGGTTCCTACAATGATAACATCGTATTTACGCTTGTTGGCCGGGTTAACGAGTTTGCAACTGAATTTATGACGGTCCCACTTCTCAGCGAGTGGTCCTGATGGTATTTTTGAATCGAGATTCATTTCGACAGAGATGCTTATTTGTTAACGAATAAAAAGTAGATGGGCATGGCAGCGAATAGGGCTGGAATCAATATCCCGAAGATGAAGGTTCCGGTGCCGCGGATGAGGCCTTCATATTTTTTGCGACGGATACCCATAGTCTGGAAGGAACTCTGGAAGCCATGCAGTAAGTGGTATGAAAGCGCCAGCATGCTGATGACATAGAATGCCACAACCGCAGGGTTTTTAAATGCCTTGGCAACCACAGAATACAAATCCTTGCAGATGATTACTTCATTGCCCATATAGTCCATTTCGGTAGGCTTCAGGTGTTGTGCAGCAGCGTCGGCAGCCGGAACAGTTTCCTGCTTCAGGATGTTGCCCGTAGTTGCATCCACAATGTATGTTTTCCAATCCATGGATCCGAATTTGTATTCGTACCAGAAATTGATCATGTGGGTCACAATGAAAATTAACAGAATGGTACCTAAGATACCCATGTTGCGGGAAGCCCAGCTGGAGCCACGGGTGTCCTTTTTACCTTCGTACTTTACCGGACGCGCTTTCTGATGGCATGCAACAGAATAGTGGCATACAACAGGTAAGATACGATTTTGATCGGCGTAAACGTGGTCATGAACACCGAATAACGATTGAAGGCCAGGCCTCCGTCGTCTTTGAATAATTGCAGATTCCCCGATACGTGCACGATCAGGAAGAGGCTTAGGAAGAGGCCGGTGAGTGCCATCAGCCATTTTCGCCCTACGGTTGAGTTCAGGAACTCAAAGAATTTCGTCATAACGCTTGATGATAACTGGTACTGTAACAGACTGTTTAAGTCGATAGTTTTTACGAGGTCACAAATTTAATCGGATCGGCAATACCAGCGTCTCTGGAATCCTTCTAAATTATCTACCTATCAACGGTTTGATTTTCAGTCTTCAAAAGGCGTTTGCTGTTCATAAAAGCAAGGAAGTGCGGTTTTTTCGGCTGGCTGACGGGGATCATGGCCTTCATGGATGGTTGTTCCTGGCCTTTGTCTATTTTCGTCTTCGTTCCTGTTCATGCTTGGATGGGAAATAATTACCTTCGTATCTTCGTCTTCATCGCTTTCCGGTTTTCCGGCTGGCCTCAAAATAAAGATCCTATGAAATATACTTCAATCGATTCAACACTGTTTACCTTTAATCGCGGTCGCTTTACGGCTTCGATGAAACCCGGTTCTATCGCCTTCTTCAATGCGAATGATGAAATGCCGCGTAATGGTGACTGTAATTTTCTGTTTCGTCAAAACTCTGATTTATTTTACCTGACCGGTATCGATCAGGAGCAAACTATTCTGGTGTTGTTCCCCGATGCGCCATTGCCGAAGTACAGGGAGATCCTGTTTCTGAAAAAGACAAATGAGCATATCGCTGTTTGGGAAGGTCATAAGTACACAAAAGAAGAAGCGCGTCAGGCAAGTGGTGTGCAGAGCGTGTATTGGCTGGAAGATTATAATGCTATCGTGCCGATGCTGTTGAATCATTGCGAAAATATCTATGTAAATATCAACGAGAACGATCGTTTTGTTTCGGATGTGCCTTACCGTGAGTTGCGCTTCGTGAATGATCTGAAGATGCGTTGTCCGGGTCATAAGTTTGAACGTTCAGGTCCGATTCTGGCCGGTCTCCGTGCCATTAAACACGATATCGAGATTAAACTCATGCAGCGGGCGATGGATATTACCGAGAAGGCTTTCCGTCGCGTACTTCGATTTGTGAAGCCGGGAGTAATGGAGTATGAGATTGAAGCAGAAATTACACATGAGTTTATCCGTAAACGTGCTAACGGTCACGCCTATACGCCAATTATTGCAAGCGGTCCGAGTGCTTGTATTCTGCATTATAATGATAATAACCGTGAATGTAAAGCCGGAGATGTGATCCTGCTGGATTTCGGCGCAGAATATGCCAATTATGCGGCTGATCTGACTCGTTGCGTTCCGGTAAGTGGTGAATTTACAGAGCGCCAGCGGGATGTATATAATGCTGTGTTGCGTGTGATGAAAGCGGCTACGGCAATGCTCTTTCCGGGAAATACCATCGAAAGCTATCATGTGGAAGTAGGGAAGGTGATGACGGAAGAATTACTTGGTCTCGGTTTGATTTCGAAGGAGGAAGTGAAGAATCAGAATCCGGAAATGCCGGCGTATAAAAAATATTTCATGCACGGCACTTCGCATTTCCTCGGACTCGATGTTCACGATGTGGGTGATCGTTATCAGCCAATGCAGGCGGGTATGGTGTTTACCTGCGAGCCTGGTATCTATATTCCGGAAGAAGGTCTCGGTATCCGTCTGGAAAATGATATCCTTGTTACGTCTAAAGATCCGGTGGATCTGATGGCTGCTATTCCGCTGGAAGTGGAGGAGATCGAGGAATTGATGCGTGAAGCTCATCATCATGCATAAAAATTGATGAAATTAAATTATTGAGGGCACTGAGTTATACTGAGTGCCCTTTTTGCTTCCGGAAAATTCAATACTAAAAATGAAAAAAGTTTATCTGTTGCTGGTCGTGCTTGTTGCAGGAATGGGGGTAATGCGTTTTCTGCCGGGATTCTTTTCGGAGTCTGAACAGAAGGTGGATTTGACCGGAAATGGATTTAAAGATGGAGATCTGATTTTTCAAACTTCTGTTTCTGCTCAATCAATGGCGATTCAATTGGCTACGCATTCGTCGTATAGTCATTGCGGCATTCTCTTTAAGGAGGATGGAGAGTGGTGGGTGTTTGAAGCGGTTCAGCCTGTGGGTCGCTGTCGGTTGAAGGATTGGACACGACGTGGAAAGGAAAATGTTTTCGTGGTGAAAAGATTAAAGCAGGACGAGGTATTAACAAAGCAAGTATTGGATTCAATGCGGTCGATAGCTGTTACCTGGTTTCGCCGCGACTATGATCCGTTTTTTGAATGGTCAGATGATCGACTCTATTGCTCAGAACTGATCTGGAAATTATATCAACGAACTACAGGTTTGCAGATTGGGGAGTTGCAGCAATTGCAGGACTTAGATCTTTCGGCGCCACAAATGCAGGAAATAATGTATGCCAGATACAAGAACAATCCGCCGATGAGTGAAAAGCTAATTACTCCGGTGGCTATGTTCAGATCTCCGTTGCTTAGAACTGTTTTTGCTCGAGGAGAATGGATAACTGCGTCTCCATAAATCTGGAATAAATAATTTCCTACAGGAGAAATTGCCGGATTGAGCAGGTCGTTGTCCATGATTTTGTAATATTGATCCGACTTAATTTTACGAGTAACATGAGTAAATCATCAACTAAACCCGGACCATATGGTGCCGTGAAGTTTAAAACAGTCGACGAGTACCAAACGCAGTTCTCGGGAGAGGTTCGGACTATGTTGGATGAATTACGTTCCATTATTCTCGAAACAGTTCCTGATGCGCAGGAGTTGATCAGTTATAACATGCCGGCATATAAAACATCCGCAATGGTAGCCTACTATGCCGGTTATAAAGCGCATATCGGATTTTATCCTACTCCGGGTCCACTCAAAGAACTTGCAGCAGAACTTACAGCGTATAAAACATCAAAGGGCGCTATTCAGTTTCCGCTTTATAAACCACTGCCGGTTGCCTTGGTGAAGAAATTGATTCGATTAAGGTTGAAGGAGATTGCTTCAAAATAGTGTCAGAGTGTATTGTTTTCTGAGATCAAAAATTGTTTTTTGAAAAACCCGTAAAGTTCAAAGTTTACAGAGGTAAATCATGCGTAAATAGTAAAGAAGATATTTTTCTCGGCAATCTGGATTTATCGCTTTTATTGATTGATCATTGATTGTTTAACCCTGTTATCTTAAATCCTCTTGTTTGAGCTGTTGTTGGACTATTCGAGGGAATGGCAGCTGAATTTCCATCACGTAAAGATGTGTAATGTGGTGACATAATTTCCATGCCCGCCTCCATAAATGCATCTTGAATGTTTGCATGCAAAAGTGAATAAAGACTTTCAAGATCAGAAGTGTCATTGCAATATACGTTGATCTCATAGGTAACAAAAAAGTCGTTTAGAGCTCTTTGTAATACGAAAGGCGTTGGACTTTGAAGTGTCCCCTTCGTTTTAGTTGCAGCCGATATAAGTAGTTCATGTACTTTTTGCCAGGGTGAATCATAGCCGATTGTAACACTCGTATGGAGAATTAACTGACCTTTTAATGCTAGTTGGGTATAATTTATTACGCTGCTGTTTAACAAAGTTGCATTCGGTATTGTAATGTATTCGTTTTTTATACTCCGTAAGCGGGTTACAAGCAGTGTTTTTTCAAGTACATAGCCAACGGTTTCGCCCGCTGATATCCGGTCTCCTTTCTTAAATGGGCGCATGTACGTAATTACGATACCTGCTATTATATTTCCTATGGCAGAAGTAGATCCAAGGGAAAATAGTAACCCCAGAAAAACTGTGACCCCCTGAAACGCCGGAGATGAAGATCCGGGCAAATAGGGGAAGATGATGATGAATAAAAATGCAAAGACAGGAATACGAATGATATTGTAAGTGGGAAAGGCCCAGTCAGAATAAAATCCCGGAATTTGAATTCGTTCCTGATGTATTTCGCGTGCAAAGAACCGAAGTATTTTTAATAGAAACCTGAAAATTATTCCAATGACCACTATAGTGATCAGGTTGGGCATGTATTCTATGAGCCCGGTAATAATTTTATTGATCGGATAAAGTATAAGTCGGATAAGCTCGTCTCCCCAACTTCGGGTTGCGGGAAACAATCTGAATAATACTGGCAATGAAAAGTATATCAACAGCAGTGTGACTATTGATTGTAAAATGCGAAGAAGTCGTTGAAGTATCGCCTGGATAATTTGCGGTCGGATAAGTTTGGTGCCTTTAAAGCCAATACCTTCTCCCAGCGTTGTTCTGCTGTGGGCTAGTTTTTTTCGGAGATAGCTAAATGTTTTGTTGTTGATCCATAGAAATATAATCAGGCAGATAACAACGAGTAGTCCGAATAAACTTTGTTTGGCAATGATCTCGGGTGAACGTTCCTGGCGAATCCGAATGACTGCATTTCGAATCTGTACAATCCTGAATTGTGTAAGTTGCACCCTGTTCATCCCGGTTCCGGGGGTGTCGAGGTCGGTAACGCTGGTAAGTATCAAATCTGAGCAGATGATCTGATTATAAGCTTCAAAACGGATTGATTTTAACGAATCAATTTGGTATCCTGGATCGTTGATGAGGTATTCGATCTTTTCTCTGCTGCGGGTTGCACGTTCGTCGGGTCGCAGGGAACCAAAGTTTTGATCAATGCGAAAAATGGAATGTCCCGCAATCTTTACCCATTCACCTCCTTGCGTAATCTGTTGCGCGGCTATGGGGTGTAAAATGAATAAAAGTAAGATAAAGGGTAACTTTTTCATGTGCTATTGGTCGGTATGAAAATACAAAACTATCATGATCTCGCAATAGCACTTTTCTACCCCCAGACTTTCGTGCCTTCTGTACAGTTCTTGCACATCTCAATTTCGCTACGTGATCGCAGTACTTTCTCTCTGAAATCCTTGTAAGGCCCGTTCCACCACAACGAACGAAAAGATTCTTCTTGCAGACTTCCCATTTTGTACCAGGCATCTTTGTCGAAACAGCAAGGTACAACACCTCCATCCCAGGTGATCACACAACTATGCCATAATTTCCAGCAATGATTAAGCAGCCGGTTTTTAATCTTCCAGGTTCCATCAGACTGCTTTGCATAACGCGAATATTTGTCGATGGTGGGAATAAGCGGACTGCCTTGTTCGTAGTCGTAGATCTGCGCCGTTTTTAATCCGATTTCATCTACACCAAGCTCTTTGGCGATTTGTTCAACTTCGGCTATCTGATGTTCGTTTGGTTTTACTACGAGGAACTGAAAAATAATATGAGGCGTTGAAGATTTTAGTTCTTTTTTCCACTTCACAATATTGCGCGTTCCTTCCAGTACTTTTTCAAGTTTTCCACCGATACGGTATTGTTCGTATACCTCCTGTGTGGTGCCGTCAATGGAAATTATCAAGCGGTCCAATCCTGATTCTACAGTTTTTCGGGCATTCGCATCCGTTAGATAGTGTGCATTGGTGGAGGTGGCGGTATAGATTCCTTTAGACGAAGCATATTTCACAAGATCCAGAAACTTTGGATGCAAATACGGCTCTCCCTGAAAATAAAAAATCAGGTACCATAGTTGTCGATGAATGTCGTCGATGATTTTTTTGAAAAGATCGTCTTCCAGCATTCCGGTCGGACGAGTAAAAGATCGAAGTCCACTTGGACATTCCGGACAACGAAGATTACAGGAAGTGGTAGGTTCGAACGAAATGGAAATCGGTAGTCCCCATTGAACAGGTTTGCCAGTTTGCCGGGAGTAGTAATAACTGCCCAGTACTTTCGCTGCATTCCACACCCGCGATGCACTGGCTTTTGAAAGAAAATTCAGTCCATCTCTCCAATTTCTGTTCATGCTTCAAAAATACAAAGCGGGACCGTATATCCGACATGCTTAGATGATTGGTTGTCTCAGATATTACTTTAGGATGTTTTTAAGGTGTTTTTTTATTGATGAGTTTGTTTACTGTAGTTTGTTGGGATGATGATAAATCTATAAAACGTTGGACCTTAGCCTTCCGATGCCGTGGTTGGAGTGATTTTTTAATGGAGGCCTTCGTTTCTGCCTTTTTGGTATTTTTACACCAATATGTTTACCTGGCTGGCTCGTTTTATTTTACGCAATCGATTGACTCTCATGAGTGTAATCGCATTGTTGACGGTTTTTATGGCCTATGAGGCAACGAAAATCCAGTTAAGCTATGATTTTGCGAAGATATTGCCTGAGTCGGATCCGGATTTTCAGGCGTATGCAGAATTTAAAAAGAAGTTTGGCGAAGATGGGAGTGTAATGGTAATTGGTGTTGCAGACACAAACTTTTATCAGCAGAAAAAATTTAATGATTGGTACGAGCTCGGCCGTGCAATAAAAGCAATTGATGGTATTGAGGCAGTTATTTCTACTGCGCATATGTATACCGTTGTCCGGAATGATTCACTTCAGAAGTTTGATGTGAAACCATTAATGACAGGTCCTGTTGCTTCTCAGGAGGAACTGGATGTCATTCATGAGCAGATTGATAATCTCCCTTTCTACAAAGGATTTATTCTGAATAAGGAAACCGGTGCTACTGTGATGGCGGTTACATTCGATAAGCAAAAGCTGAATTCGAAGAACCGGATTGAAATGGTAAAGGTGATCAAGGGATTGGCACTCGCATTCGGTGAGAAGCATAAGTTGTCGGTTCATTTGAGTGGAATGCCCTATATCCGCACCGAAATAACAAGTAAGGTGGTGCAGGAGATGAAAATGTTTATGGTGCTGGCCATCCTTGTTACAGCAATTGTGTTGTTTATTTTTTTCCGGAATTTTCAGGTAGTATTCTTTTCAATGATTGTAGTGCTGGTTGGTGTAGTTTGGTCAGTGGGAACAATCGCCTTCCTCGGGTATAAAATCACCATTCTTTCCGGATTGATTCCACCGCTGATTGTAGTAATCGGTATTCCGAATTCGATCTTCTTCCTGAATATGTATCAGGTGGAGTATCGTCGCCATGGTGTGCAGGCAAGAGCGTTGGCAAGAATGGTTCAGCGGGTGGGTTTAACAACCTTCCTCGCGAATGTGACAACGGCTATCGGATTCTTTGTGTTTTATTTCACGCATAGTTCCTTGTTGATGGAGTTTGGAATGGTGGCTGCGTTCAATGTGATGGCAACATGGCTGATCTCTACCATGCTCATCCCAATTGTATTCAGTTATCTGGCGCCTCCTCAAGTGAAACATATGGCTCACCTGGAGGCTCCTCGACTAAATAATTTCCTGGAGAAGGTAGATAAATGGGTGCATCATCATACTAAGTTCGTTTATGCTATTGTTATTCTGATTATCGGTATCAGTGCATTTGGTATTTCGAAAATCTCTACCGTTGGTTATGTGGTGGATGATTTGCCGCAAAACGATCCGGTATATGTGGATATGAAATTTTTTGAGAAGAATTTTAAAGGCGTATTGCCACTCGAATTGTCAATTGATTCAAGGGAAGAAGGTGGAGCTTTGCAGATGACTACCCTGCAGAAAATAAACCGGCTTCAAAAGATGTTGAATCAGTATGATGAACTCGCGAAACCGTTGTCGGTGGTAGATGGAATTAAGTTCAGTTATCAGGCGTTTAATGATAATGATCCGAAGTTTTATGTATTGCCTGGTGCAATGCAGCTTGCAGAAATGTCGTCGTTTGTGGGAGATATGAAAGGAAAGGGGCAGATGTTTAAGAGCTTTATCGATAGTACAAAACAGGTGACGCGTGTAAGTGTGCAAATGTCGGATATAGGCTCCGTTAGAATGGCTAAACTCGTTACAGAGTTGCGTCCACGTATCGATTCCATCTTCCCTCAGGAAAAATACTCAACAGCATTAACCGGCAATAGTCTTATCTTCCTGAAAGGAAATGATTATCTCTTCAAAAACCTGATGGAGAGTATGCTTTTGGCCATCGTGTTGATTTCGATTATCATGGTGACGCTGTTTATGTCGGTGCGTATGATTTTGATTTCAATTCTTCCAAGCATCATTCCGTTGATTATTACGGCCGGATTGATGGGCTTTTTCCAGATACCACTGAAGCCTTCTACGATCCTGATCTTTAGTATCGCTTTCGGGATGGCTTCTGATCAAACGATCTATTTCCTGACCCGCTATCGTCATGAGATGCGAAGTAATCCGGTTTTGAGTATATCCAAAGCCGTTACAATGACCATCCGCGAAACCGGTGTGAGTATGGTGTATACAGCAGTTATCCTGTTTTTTGGATTCCTGATCTTTTCGGCATCGAGTTTTGGAGGTACGGCATCTCTTGGTAAGTTGCTGAGCGTCACGCTGTTAATGTCGATGTGCTCGAATCTGGTTCTGCTTCCGGCTTTCCTGGTGAGCCTGGAACGCCGGTTGACCACTAAGGCTTTCCTTTCTGAGCCCTTGTTCGAAACACACGAAGAGGAAGAAGATATAGAACTAAATGACCTCGAAATACGTAGAAATGATGCCGGAGATGAACCTCAGCAGAATGCCTGATGGACAAACCGGTAAGCAGGGATATGGTTTTTATTTCATATGTTGAGGAGAAGTTTGTGAGTGGATATAGTGAAGTAAAACCGGAATTTCCTCCAGTTCAGTTCTCATAAGCACCCCAAGTAAAAACCATTCTATGAAAGGTATTATTCTCGCCGGTGGATCCGGTACTCGTTTACATCCCCTAACCATCGCCGTTAGTAAGCAGTTAATGCCGGTGTATGATAAGCCGATGATTTATTATCCGCTGAGCGTACTGATGATGGCGGGCATCCGCGAAATTTTGATTATCACAACTCCGCACGATCAGGCGATGTTCCAGAAGTTATTGGGTGATGGAAAAAATCTTGGCTGTACTTTCGAGTATGCGATTCAACCCGAGCCAAATGGTCTGGCGCAGGCTTTTGTGATCGGTGAGAAATTTATTGGCGATGATAAAGTTGCACTGATTTTAGGTGATAATATTTTCTACGGAACCGGTCTGCAACAATTACTGCAGGGAAACAATGATCCTGATGGTGGTGTGGTTTTCGCGTATCACGTGTCTGATCCGGAGCGCTATGGCGTAGTGGAATTTGATGAGCAAAATAAAGCGATCAGTATCGAAGAAAAACCACTGAAGCCAAAGTCGAATTATGCAGTTCCCGGATTGTATTTTTATGATAATGATGTGATCCGTATTGCAAAATCACTGAAGCCTAGTCCGCGCGGTGAATACGAAATTACTGATGTGAATAAAGCATATCTCGAATCGGGTCGACTCAAAGTGGGTATCCTGGATAAGGGTACTGCCTGGCTTGATACAGGTACGTTTGTTTCCTTGATGCAGGCTGCGCAGTTTGTTCAGGTAATTGAGGAGCGTCAGGGCTTGAAAATCGGTTGTATAGAGGAAGTT
>JBIIRF010000252.1:0-4232 GCA_044341715.1 Bacteroidia bacterium
TCTTCTTCCTGGGCGGTACCCGATGAAAATCGTTTAAAGAGGGATTTAAGCATGTACGAACGCTTTGCGGAACCACGCTACCGTTATTTCGAGACCTTCCCGAAATTTATAGTGCGGGTCATATCCCAGCAAATTCTTTGCCATGGAGATGTTTGCGAGCGAATTTTTTATGTCTCCCTTACGATCAGGATGGTATTCCGGTTGCTTATCGCAGTTGGCAATTTTACCAATCGTTTCGTAAAGGTCATTGACGGAGACTGCTTCTGAAACGGCAACATTGTACACTTTGTTGCAGGCTTCTGCATTGGTAGTGAATAAAGCGCGGATATTGGCTTGTACGGCGTTTTCCACGAAGGTGAAGTCGCGGGTTTGTTTGCCGTCGCCGTAAATGATGGCGCTTTTATCGCTGAGCAGGGCGTTCATGAACAGGGGAATCACGGCGGCGTAGGGTCCGTTGGGATCCTGGTTGGGACCAAATACGTTGAAATAGCGGAGTCCGATGGTTTCCATGCCGTAGTTCAGGGCAAATACGCCGGCATAGAGCTCGTTGGTGAGCTTGGAAACTGCATAGGGTGAAAGTGGTCGTCCGATACGCAGTTCTTCCTTGGGCGATTCTGTACTGTCGCCGTAAACCGAACTGGAACTGGCATAAACTACCCGTTTTACGCCGGCATCACGGGCTGCAATGAGCATATTGAGAAAACCGGTGGTATTGGCGTCGCTGGTGGCGATGGGGTTTTTAATGGAACGGGGAACAGATCCGAGCGCGGCCTGATGGGTGAGATGGGTCATCCCTTCGCAGGCTTTGCGGCAATCGTCTTCGTTGGTGATGTCGCCTTCAAAAAATTCAAAACGTGGGTCGTTCATGAAAGGCTCCAGGTTGCGGGTAAAACCATTGCTGAGGTTGTCAATCACCCGTACTCTGGCTGCGCCATGGTGCATGAGGTATTCTACAATGTTGGAACCGATGAAACCTGCGCCTCCGCTTACCAGCACATGGGCATGCTGCAAACCGTCGTTGTGGTAGCTGCGCGTGTATAAACTGCTTGATGACATATGATCAAGCAAAAGTAAGATTATTTGTCTTTAAACAGATGCCTTTTTTCCGAAAGAGTGCGGAACGTATTTCGGGATGGCTGAAGTGCTGAAAAATCAGCGTAGCTCGTACTGGCGGGTGTAGTAGTTTTTGTACTCGCCGGTGGTGACTTCATCAATCCATTGTTTGTTGGAGAGATACCAGTCGACGGTTTTTTCGAGTCCTTCTTCAAATTGAAGGGATGGTTTCCAGCCGAGTTCCCGCTGTAGCTTCGAGGAGTCGATGGCGTAGCGTAAATCGTGTCCGGCCCGGTCTTTTACAAAGGTGATGAGCTGGGCAGAGGTGCCTTCCGGTCGACCCAGTTTTTTGTCCATGACTTTACAAAGCACATGAATGAGGTCGATGTTTTTCCATTCGTTATGTCCGCCGATGTTGTAGGTGTCGCCGTTTTTACCGTAATGATAAATCACGTCGATGGCTACAGCATGGTCATCTACAAACAGCCAGTCGCGGATGTTCTCGCCTTTCCCGTAAACAGGAACCGGTTTGTTGTTGCAGATGTTATTGATGGCAAGTGGAATGAGCTTCTCTGGAAACTGGAAGGAGCCGTAGTTGTTGGAGCAGTTGCTGATGACTATCGGCATTCCATACGTGTCGTGGTAAGCGCGCACGAGATGGTCGGAGCTGGCTTTGGAGGCAGAGTAGGGAGAGTGCGGATCGTAACGGGTCTCTTCGGTGAAGTAACCTGTTTCGCCCAGTGAGCCGTACACTTCGTCGGTGCTGATATGGTAAAAACGTTTGTTTTCGTAGTTCCCTCCCCAGCAATGACGGGCTGCGTTGAGCAGGTTTACGGTGCCTACGATGTTGGTCATAATGAACTCCATCGGATTGGCGATGCTGCGGTCAACATGCGATTCAGCAGCGAGGTGTACTACGCCTTCAAACTTCCAGGTGTTGAATAATTCCTGAATGAAATCAGCGTCGCAGATATCTCCTTTTACGAATGTATAATTCGCAGCCTTTTCAATATCGCGCAGGTTGGCGAGATTGCCGGCATAGGTAAGCTTGTCGAGGTTGACAATGGTATAGTCGGGATAGTTCTTTACAAAACGACGTACTACATGGGATCCGATGAATCCGGCGCCTCCGGTGATGAGAATGTTTTTACTGCTCATGTGTAAAACGAATGGGGTTCAATTTATTTTGGAGCGATGCTTTTTATCCGCGATTACTTGGAAGTAACCAGCGATTTGGTGCGTAGTACCTGTTCCCAGGCCCAGGCAGAAGTGATCATGTCTTCGAGGGTATGCGTAGCTTTCCAGCCGAGTTCGTTGTTAGCGTAGGCTGTATCTGCATATACTTTTTCTACATCACCTGCGCGTCTGTCGACACATTCGTAGTTGACAGGCACTCCGGTTACACGGGTAAAGGCATTGATGATCTCGAGTACGGAAAGTCCTTTTCCTGTTCCGAGGTTGAAGAGTTCGTATTTTTCTTTGCAGCTGTTGTTGAGCATTCTTTCAATGGCTACAACGTGTGCACGGGCAATATCTACAACGTGGATATAGTCGCGGATGCAGCTGCCGTCGGCGGTGTCATAGTCCGTTCCGAATACTTTCATCTGCGAACGTTTGCCGATAGCAGTTTGCGTCACGATCGGGAAAAGGTTGAGCGGTGCACCAACGGGATACTCTCCGATTTTGGCGGTGGCATGTGCTCCTACCGGATTGAAATAGCGTAAGGAAATTACCTGTACGTCGAGGACACCGGTCGCATCGCGGAGAATGTCTTCGCCGATTTTTTTGGTGTTGGCGTATGGACTCTGTGCCGGTTTTACAGCAGCAAATTCGTCGATAGGTAAATAATCAGGCTGTCCATAAACAGAGCAACTCGAGGAGAAAACAAAATTGCGGATCTTCTGATCGCGGCATATCTCGAGAAGATTGATGAGCGATACCAGGTTGTTGCGGTAATACTCCAATGGCTTCTCCACACTTTCACCTACTGCTTTGAATGCAGCGAAATGAATGATGGCGCTTACCTGATGAATACGTAAAAACTCCTGAACAGCACTCTTGTTATTGAGGTCGATGTTGGCAAAGAACGGACGTGTACCGGTAATCGCTTCAATCGAGTCAATGACTTCCATGTGCGAATTACTGAGGTTGTCAATAATCGCTACCTGAAAGCCTTTGTTGATGAGTTCTACAACAGTGTGCGATCCGATATAGCCGGTTCCGCCGGTAACAAGAATAGTGGAGGGGGTGTTCATATTTTCCATTTTTTTCTTTGTACGGTGGAAGGGTGATTTGGTTCGCTTAGAGGCTCCAGTATTTCAGATCCTTGATTTTTCCGCGAAGAATACCCTTTAAATCGACGATCATAGCTTCCGGTTTGGCCATCTTTTTGAAGTCAACTTCGCTGAGGGCCATGTATTCTTTATGATTCACGGCTACTACAATGGCGTCGTAGTCGTTGGATGCCTGCGGAACCAATTCGAATCCATATTCGTGTTTAAGTTCTTCGCTGTTTGCGCGTGGGTCAATAACATCAACACCTACACCGTACGATTTGAATTCGTTGATGACATCTGCCACTTTTGAGTTGCGGATATCTTCTACGTCTTCTTTAAAGGTAGCTCCCATCACCAATACTTTGCATTTGTTGAGATCCTTGCCCATGGCGATGAGCTTCTTTACCGTTTGTTTGGCAACATAGAATCCCATGCTGTCATTTACATAACGGCCCGAGTTAATCACCTGTGAGTGGTATCCTAACTCCTGTGCTTTGTAGGTGAGATAATATGGATCTACGCCGATGCAGTGACCGCCTACCAGTCCGGGCATAAACCGCAGGAAGTTCCACTTGGTACCGGATGCTTCCAGTACTTCGTAAGTATTAATGCCCATCTTATTAAAGATGATCGATAATTCGTTCATGAGGGCAATGTTCACGTCGCGTTGTGTGTTCTCAATAATCTTAGCAGCTTCAGCAACTTTGATAGAGGAAGCTTTGAAGACTCCTGCTTTCACAACAATCTCGTACACCTTGGCGATATTGTCGAGTGATTCCGCATCACATCCGCTTACCACCTTGGTGATGTTCGGAAGTGTATGTACTTTATCGCCCGGGTTGATCCGCTCAGGTGAGTAACCAACTTTGAAATCTTCTTTAAACTTCAGACCGGTGATCTCTT
>JBIIRF010000253.1:0-4231 GCA_044341715.1 Bacteroidia bacterium
CATGCGTATTCTAACATGAATTTGCAGGCTTCTTTCGAAATTGTGAAGTGGTCAAGTCGGTTTTGTTGGCAGAATTCGTTTAAGAATGATTTTGCCAGCAGGATGATATCGTCTCCGCGTTCATTTAATGGTGGGAGGTGGATCAAAAATCCTTGAATCCTGTAGAATAAGTCTTCACGGAAACGGCCTTCTTTTACTTCTTGTGCCAGATTACGGTTGGTGGCAGCAATGAGTCGGAAATCGAGTTTGATTGTTTTGTTACTTCCGATTCGGGTGATTTCTTTTTCCTGTAATACGCGGAGTAGTTTGGCTTGTAATCCAAGGTCCATTTCTCCGATTTCATCAAGGAATATTGTTCCTCCATCTGATTCTTCGAATTTACCGATTCGTCGTTCCCGTGCATCGGTGAATGCGCCTTTTTCATGTCCGAAAAGTTCGCTTTCTACCAACTCGTTTGGAATCGCTCCCATGTTTACAATAACAAATGGCTTGCGGGCTCTTTGTGAATTGTAGTGTAGGGCTTTTGCAACCAGTTCTTTTCCGGTTCCGCTTTGTCCTGTAATGAGTACCATCATGTTGTTTTTTTCAACTTTCTGGATGAGTCGTAGGACGCGCATTACAGCATTACTGTTTCCAAGTATATTGGAGTACTTGTTGCGGTCGATGATCTGATCTTTGAGAAATTCAACTTCCCGTCTCAATGTTACATTCATGGAGAGGTTTCGTACTGAATTTTCAATATTGACCATCATCTGGTCGTTTTTAAGGATGTAGTCATTTGCTCCGTTGCGGTAACATTCTACTACTACCTGTACTTCTTCTTGTCCTGAACATACAACAACGAGTGAGCCCGGACTAATCGCTTTGACTTGTTTCATCAAGGTTAATCCGTCCATTCCCGGAAGATTGTAGTCGATAATTACAATGTCTGGTCGGTCGGTTAATGCGCCGATGCAATCTTCACCTGTTGTGAAATGTGTAGTTTCGAAAGCTTCGAATTTACCAAGACATTGCTTGATGAGCGTTGCCACCATCATGTCATCTTCAATAAGAAATATTTTTCCTGCGTTCATGGTTGTATGTTTTAGTGTATTGTACTGTTCATTTCCTGTTCTAGTTCAGCATAAGCTGTTTTGCAGGTGGATTTAATGGTGTTTAATAATTGAATGATCATCTCCATGTTTTCCTTCTTTTTGGCTAAATCTTCAATTTTTGCCGCGGCAGAACTGAGTTCTTTTAGTCCTACATAGTTGAAGGATGGTTTGATTTTATGCGACGCTTGTCTGATTTTCTCGAAATCGGAGGATGATATCGCAGATTCAATTTCTTCGATTGATTTCGGCGTGTTTGTTAAAAACATCTGAATGAATTCACGGAAGAATTGCTCGTTGTTTTCAGATATCTCTTTTAGGAAGTCGAGGTTTGTTATCGGATTGGTGCCGATTGTCGTTGTTTCGCTGTTATCACTTGTCGTACTGTTCGTGGCAGTACTGGTTCCGATCTCGTTTGTTGTTTCTTGTTTGCTTTTGCCAAGTGATCCTTTGCCGGTTAATTCAGCAATTTTTTCTTTGAGTTGCTCGGGTTTGAATGGTTTTGAGATATAATCATTCATTCCAATGCTTAAGCATTTTTCTTTTTCACCTGACATTGCATGGCCTGTCATGGCGATAATTGGAATTTGATTGTTCGGTGTTGGCAATTGCTCGCGAATTATCTCAGTGGCTTTATAGCCGTTCATGTCGGGCATTTCTACGTCCATTAGTATGACGTCGAAGTTGGTTTTTGAGGCAGCTTGTACCGCTTCTACGCCTGTGACTGCAAATTCTGGTGTGAGTCCCCATTCACGAAACATTTTCTCGATGATAAACCGGTTAATGTCGTGATCTTCTGCAATCAGTACTTTGAGGTCGGAGGGAAGTTGCAATGTGGCATCTGCGGCTATGGCAGTTGCGTTAATCTGTCCTGATCCTATTTTGTATGGAATGCAGAATGTAAAGGTGGTGCCTACGTCTGATATGCTTTGTACATGGATCGTTCCGTGTTGTCGCTCTACCAGTTGTTTGGTGATTGTTAAACCTAATCCTGTGCCTCCAAATTTGCGTGTAATATCATCACCTGCTTGTGTGAATGATTCGAAGATGGAATCAATCTTGTGTGGCGGTATTCCGATGCCACTGTCACGGATGGTGAATTCTATTACCGCGTTTCCGCCATTTGTTTCTTTGGTTTTAGTACCAATGGATACAAAGCCTTTTTCGGTGAATTTTACAGCGTTCCCTAATAAATTATTAAGGATCTGTGTTAAGCGCACTGGATCACCAATCAGTTGTTCAGGCAGGTCATTGGAGAGTTCAGTTTTTAACTGAATGTTTTTTTCAATTGTCTTTGGAATAAATCCTGCAACTGCTGTCTGGATAGTGTCTCGTAATCCGAAGTTGATTTCTTCAAATACCATTTTGCCGGAGTCTATTTTTGATAGATCCAGGATGTCATTAACTATCACCAATAATGTGTCGGCAGATTTGCGGATTAGTTCCAGGTATTTTTTCTGCTCGTTGTTTATGGATGTGTTTAATACAAATTGGGTAAGACTTATGATTCCATGGATCGGGGTCCGGATTTCATGACTCATATTTGCCAGGAATTGCTCTTTGACTTTGGCAGATTCTTCCTTGACTTCAATAGTGTTCATTAATTCTTCTTCATTTTTAATGAAGGAGGTAATGTCAATGGCTACACCCATCATTCCGCTGATGTTCTTCTGCTCATCCTTAATTGGGATGTAGTTGACATCAAAGTGGTGACCACTTACTTCAGTTTTGAAATTAGTTTCTAGACCGTTGCAGGCTTTGTTGAAGTCTTCAATTCGAATTGGCAGTTCATTGTTGAACTCCCTCAGGTTTTTCCCAATAACCGTTTCTGGTTTTAAGGAAAGGTTAGAGGCTGCTTTTCCTCTGAAAAGAGTTATTTCGCCTTGTTTGTCTATGTTGAATAGTACAATAGGGGAGCGGGCAATGATATTTTTTAATTTTAATTCGGATTCAAGCAATGCGGCTTCTGCTCTTTCAGCTATTTCTCTTGCTTCTTTCAGCTTTAAGACATAACGTAGACTTTTTCCGATTGATGCCGGTGTTATCTGACTTTTGGTTAGAAAATCAGAAGCGCCCATTTTCATGCATTCTACAGCCATATGAACATCTTCCTGGCTGGTAACCATGATGATGTTTCCGCTGTTTTTCTTTTCGCTGTAGTAGCGCAGGAAGTCGGCTCCGTTTTTATTCGGGAAATAGTAGTCTAGAAAGATACAGTCAAAAGTTGATCTTCCATTCACCGCTATAGCATCATCAATTGATCTTGATACAGTTATTTCTGTATCAAATCCGGATTGTATTAGAGCATTTACCAGCAAAGCAATATCTGGTTCATGATCTTCAATAATCTGGATTTTTAACTTTTTTGTGTTAATGTAATTTGACATTGTATCTTTCTTAAACTTAATTAATGTAATTGGTTTTCAGGTTGCTCACATAGCTTCCAATAGCTGTTTAGTATGTAAACAGCATTGACAAATTTTTCAAATGAGAGCGGTTTTAAGATATAACCGGCAACATTCAGGCTGTACGCCTCAATTTTATCCTGGTCATCGTTTGAGGTAGTCATGACAAAAACACTGATTGAACGCAACTCCGGATCATTCCGTAATTCTCGTAGAAACTCGAGGCCGTTCATTTTTGGCATATTAATGTCTAACAAGATAATCCGCGGCATGGGGTTTAGCTTTGGTTTACCATTGGCGCCTCGAAGCATGTTTAAGGCTTCTACACCATTGAAAGCAATATGAAGAGGATTTGTGATGTTGTTTTTCTTGAACGCTCGTTGGACGTTCATAACATCGACACTGTCATCTTCAATGAGGAGAATGTTTAACAGTTTATCTTCCATTGTTATTTGTTACTAATTTGTTTTCTGCAATTATTTTTGTAGGCCAGGTAAATGTGAATCGGGTTCCTGTATGGAGCTTGGAGTCGACCCAGATTTTACCGCCTTGTTCTTCTACAATCTTTTTTACAATAGATAATCCAATGCCTGTGCTTTCAACCTGATCTCTTGTGGAGAGTGTTTGGAAGAGAATAAAAATTTTCTGATGGTATTCCTCTTCGATGCCGGGGCCATTGTCTTCAATTGAAAACTGACAGCAGTTGTCGAGTTGTATGCAGCCGATTTTAATTAG
>JBIIRF010000254.1:0-4229 GCA_044341715.1 Bacteroidia bacterium
TAGACAAAGCACAGCTACTTCAATTGAGCGCACCGGAAATGACTGCACTTATCGGAGGATTACGCGTATTAGGTGCGAACGCAAACGGATCCACACATGGTGTATTCACAAAACGCAGCGGACAACTGACCAATGACTTCTTCATTAATATCCTTGACATGAGCACTACCTGGAAGCCAATTGCAGGAGATCATGATGGATATGAAGGCCGCGACAGCAAAACTGGCGAAATCAAGTGGACGGGCACACGCGTAGATCTTATCTTCGGATCAAACTCTCAGCTCCGTGCAATCGCTGAAGTATATGCACAAAGTGATGCGAAAGAGAAATTCGTTAACGACTTCGTTGCTGCATGGAATAAAGTAATGAATCTGGATCGCTTTGATCTGAAATAAAAATAGTCTTATAAATAAAAAAGGTGGTTCAATAGAGCCACCTTTTTTTATAAATACTCAGTTTCCACTGAGAATGTCACTACGGGAAAATCAGCGAAGCAGCAGCATCATAAGAACACCCAGCACCACCAGGATTACCACACCCCAAAACCAACCGGGAATACTACCTTTCTTTTCTTCTCTCACTTCCCCAACAATCTGGTTCAATGTAATATCTAATCGATTAAAGACCTGATCATTTTTAATAATATAATCCCACGCCCCATACTTCATGGTACTAATTGCAATTTCAGGTTTATCCTGACCCGAAATAAAAACTACGGGCATTGAAGGAAACTTGCTTTTCAATTGCTTTAAAATTTCGATACCATTTTTCCCTTCCCGGTTTTGTGAATTGAGATTATAATCCAACAATACCAGGTGCTGTTCCTCATAAATGGAATCAAGAGCTGCTTCACCGGTATTATACAACATCAACGTGGCAAATGGATATTTCTTCTTCAAAAAATCATGCAACATTTCTCTTAACAAAAGATCATCCTCTATTAAGGTTATTTTCAACGATGGAGTATTTTTCATATTCTATTTTATCACAAATAACCTTTAATTGTTTACTTCTTCAATAGCAGTTTCATTGTGCTGACTCATATCCAGGCCCATCCACTCATGCTCAGGCAACACTCTCAGAGGGGAAATAAGATGTGTCAGTTTTAGCAATAAATAAGAGCCACCAAATGTAAACACAAGTACAATAACCAAGCCGAGCAAATGATACATGAACAATGTTGAATCGCCTGTGATTAACCCACCATTCTTCGCAAATACGGCAGTGAGCAACATCCCGACGATACCTCCGAGACCGTGACAAGGAAACACATCCAGGGTATCATCGATATCTGATTTTGACTTCCAATGAACAGCGTAATTACTGATAATACTCGCAATGAAACCAATAAAAACACTTGGACCATAATCAATATAACCTGCTGCCGGAGTAATGGCAACCAAACCTACAACTGCACCAATACAGGCACCCAACGCTGATGGCTTTTTACCATTCGCAGCATCTAACATAATCCAAGCCAACATAGCAGCTGCTGAAGCCAAATGTGTATTGATAAACGCATTTACGGCAAGCGTATTTGCAGCCAGTGCTGAACCGGCATTAAAACCAAACCATCCGAACCATAACAAACCTGTGCCTAGTAACACATAGGGAATATTCACCGGTGTATGGCTTTCATTCTTCAAATGCACCTGACGTCGACCCAATACCAGTGCTCCGGCCAATGCTGCACAACCTGCAGAAATATGGACAACTGTACCTCCGGCAAAATCAAGAATTCCCCACTTAAACAAAAACCCTTCAGGATGCCAGGCCCAATGAGCAAGTGGACAATAAATCAGAATAGTAAACAAACATATAAAGAGAAGATAACTCCAGAACCGAATACGCTCCGCAAATGCACCGATAATTAACGCAGGTGTTATAATGGCAAACTTCAACTGGAAAGCAGCAA
Organism: Bacteroidia bacterium; assembly: GCA_044341715.1. Taxonomy (GTDB): domain Bacteria; phylum Bacteroidota; class Bacteroidia; order AKYH767-A; family OLB10; genus JAJTFW01. Next base: position 1,916 of record JBIIRF010000254.1, read on the forward strand.
ACAACACCAATGGCAAACCTGCCCCTAAAACTGGATGTGGAGCAGTGCCCACGTTGTCGAACATAAAAAACGACAAAGGATTACCGATAAATCCGCCAATATCCTCTCCGAACGACAAACTGAATCCAACTACATACCATAGAACAGACACCACTCCAAGAGCAATAAATGCCTGCAACATGGTACTGATGATATTTAAACGACTCACCATTCCGCCATAAAAAAACGACAAACCGGGTGTCATCAGTAATACTAAACCCGAAGCCGACAACATCCAGGCCATATCACCTGAATTGAATGGAGCTGTCGCCTCAGGATGTTGAGCAGGATACACTGCTGCTAATATTGATAAAAGCAACAATATGATAAATGCGACACGCTTATATTCTTTTTGTTTTTGGAGTTTCATACAACTAAACTATAATTAAAGTTGAAAAATACAGAGAACAAATTGAATAAAAAAAAATCGAAAGTAAACCAGAAATCCATTTAGAAACCATTATAAAGCTAAAGAGTAAATAGTGCCGAGAGTCCGCAATCTACTAAAATTAGTCGAAACACGATTTTTTAAGGGCGAAATGCAGGGATTTACCAAACATCTATAAAAGTCAATCACACTGCCTGTTATTACAAAAGATTAACATTCTTCAGGAATCACCGCATTATTTAAATATTTAGAAAAAAGCTATCTAAATTATAGGCGACATATTCACATTTACAAATTGTTAAAATATTACAAATTCAAACGAAAATATATCTAATGAAAATACATAATTGATAATCGAACTACCCCTATTCCAACATAAACTTCAAAATTGGAGAGCACTTTTCTTCGCAACATTCATAAAAGTGTCCATGCTTCCATGTAGTAGATTTAGGAGACTTTCCCCACCAGAACTCAGCAAGTGCCAGGGGCTTCAATTGATGTCTGAAAGCATATTGCAACAATTTTATTCCGGCACATTCACCGGCTCCGGCGGGAGGATTCTTCCCATCCAACTTTTCCGGATTAAAAATAGATCTGAGACTCATCTCTTCTCCTTTACAATTCAACAAAACGAACTGATCGAACAACAGGTTCTGCAAGTTAACTGAATGTTCCTTCCGCTCATTTTTAAGCTGATTAACGGTAGCTTCATCAGCTGATGAGTCTATTACTATACGCCTCAATCGATTGTTGATCCTGGACAACTCCTGCATTCCCAGGTTCAAAAAACTACCCTCTGTCAGACTATCATACACCGGTGGCACAAACAATGCATGATGAAAACTACCAGCTAACTTTCCGGAAAACCCTGCGAGGTAGCCTACTTCATCATTTTTGTTTCGAACAACAAGCACTCCAAACATTTTTCCTATCACAGGAGTATCCATCTTATCGTCAAATCCGAAATTATGTGATAAATCAGTTTGACTATTCAAATGGAATTGCAATTCAGTTGCCGCCAAACAACAAATCGGGTGCGGATCAGTTCCCGATTTCATCAATTGCAATGATTCAGGAAGTGAATATCCGCTGATATCTGCTTTGAAGGAATTCCAATATGATTCCGGGGGCCGTGTTGACATTGTGCTAGTAACCACAACTATCAACCAATATTCGGAGAATAATGACAGAAGATACTATGGCTTTGACAAAAATACAAACAAATAGAACCAGAAAGACCTACTCTCCCATTCCACGTCCATCGAAAATCATTTGCATGCATTTTTCAATACGGGCTGCACGTGTTTGTGATTGCTTTGCTGAAGAAAAATGGATCAGATAACCACGTTGTCGCCCGGGAGTCAGGGCGCGAAACGCTGTCTTTAAAGCCGGAACTTCTTTAAATTTAAGCTCCAGTTCTTCCGGAATAGGATACTCGTCTATCTTCTTTAAAACTACTTTTTTCCCTTCCTTGAGTAGGACTATAGATTCTTTAATATAAGCCTTGATTACCGCCTTTTTGGATTTGACTTCTTTAAGATTTGTAAACTTAAGATAGCGGGTCGATTGTGAATCTTCGCCAGGTATCATTTGGTGTGAATACGTTCGGCATCTCCAGCGAAATATCACATTCATCCAATTCAACAACGATGGATTCGGAAGAACTGCAATTATCAACCGTCACTACCACCGAATATGTTCCTCCGGTGGTTACTTCATAGAAAGAGCTCGATGAATTATCCTGCCACAAGAAAGAAGCACCGGGAATAGACAAGTCGAGTAGCAAGGTATCTTCCGAACAAATAGTCGTATCGTTGCCAAGTGTAAATACAGGTAAAGCAGTGAAATTTACCTGCAAAGAATCTGATGAAGAACAATAATTAACCG
>JBIIRF010000255.1:0-4209 GCA_044341715.1 Bacteroidia bacterium
GATGCATCTGCAGTTTTCTTAAATAGGTCCTTCCTATTCTTCCGAATCCGTTGATGGCTACTTTGATCATGGTGTATTGGTTAAAATATGTTGGTAGTCGATTACCCACCGACAAAAATACTCGTCGGTTTTGTCTTTCGGGGGGTAAACGGAGGAAATACGTGTGGATTGTTCAAACTATAAATTATCCCGTTTCTGATGCGAATCATGCCCGTTCAAGATAGGGTCATAGGTTTTTCGATATTTAAACAAGTACTTTGCGTTGTAATTGATTAACTATCTAAAAAACAAAAACTTATATGAAAAATGTACTAAAACTGATTTTGCTGTTATTACCGGCAATTTCAATTGGACAAGTAAATGTGGCCTGGAATCAACCTTTGGGCGGAGTGAGCATTGCTTTGGATAAGTATAACAATAATTATACGGTGGACTGGGACTATAATCCTGCCGGTGATATTACCCTTACGAAAAGAAATGCTGCCGGCTCCCTGATCTGGCAGTCCGGATTTAATAATACCGATAATACACGTCATGAAGTCGCTACCTGGGTGGCTACTGATCCTTCAGGAAATATTTTTGTAACCGGTACATCACGTTCAGGTTATTCAAACCCGGTGAATGCAGCAAGTATTGTAATGAAGTTTGATAGCGCCGGTACGTTGTTGTGGAGGAATGTTTATGAAAATAGTTTTGATGGTTCTTCTACAAAGAAATGTATCGTAGACGCCTCCGGTAATGTATATGTTTTCGGATTGGGTATGGGTACAAATGGTCTAGTTTCGAAAGTGAAAAAGTTCTCTCCTGCAGGTGTTGCTTTGTGGAGCTATTTTGATACGCACGGGATCGGTGCCCCTATGAATATTAAATTTACTCCTGACAATAAAATTCTGCTGGTTGGACGTTCTGTTACAGGTAGTCTGAATGGCTATTCGAAAATCACCAAAGGCGGCGCGCACGTTTGGAGTTTGGGTGGAGTTACCAGTCTTATCACAGGTGATGCTTCCGGAGATGCAATGGGAAATACGTTTATTGTTTCGGGTTCCTATCCGGTTACAGGAGGTACCATTCTTAGAAAGTTAAACGGAAGTGGTGTTGTACAATGGCAGCAAACTTTCAATTCACTGGGTGCTTATCGTGTTGAAGTGGGTTCGGATAATATGCCGGTGATGTGTGGCTTCCCAAACCCTGGAAATGGTGGTGCAGCATTTTTGAAAACAGATCAGAATGGTGTGATGTTATGGCAAAACCTGAATGCAGATGGCGCAAACAATTTTCTGATGCATGCACAGCTAATGCTCGATCAGTATAACCACGCATATCTCGCAGCGGGAATACTAACGGGTATGGGTATATGCAAAGTGAATAACGATGGAACTTCTGCATGGAATATTGTTACTTCAGGAAGCTATTCGAATGGTTTTGCTATCGGTACAGATTATTCTATCTATGTTGTGGGTGGTGCAACGGCTCGTTTGAATCAAGTAATTCCCTGTGAGCATCCGGATCCTTTATTTGAAGATGGGATTACCGCGTCTGCAGGTAGAGTGAATTGGTCTTTTATACCTGGTATGATGCAGTTTGAAGTCTGGTTTAAAGCGCAGGGGGCCATTGTTTGGAAAAAGCGATTCACTACAGGTACTGCCAAGAGATTAAATCTGACTAACCTTAACTGTAATACAACCTATTTATGGAAGGTAAGGTCGGTATGTGATTCTACCGGTGTTGATGTGGTTTCTGCTTTCTCTGCAGTGGATTCATTTACAACTCAAGCTTGTCCACCTCGATTAGGTCAAGGTGTGTCCAGCAGTTCAGTTTCGCTGGAGGTTTACCCCAATCCCGCGAGCTCAGTTTTAAATTTAAACCTGATGGATGAGGGCGTTTTTCAATTTCAGGTTGTAGATGTTGATGGTCGTATGTTATTGGATAAACAAGTTTTTGCTGATGGCGTTGGAGCGGTGCAATTGCAGGTTGAACAACTCCCTCCGGGTTTATATGTTGTACACGTAATTGGAACCGGTCAGTCACTGGTCGCGAAATTTGTTAAGGACTAAATCCGGTTAATCGGGCAGCCACTGTCTTATGTAGATAGTGGCTGCTTTTTACCTAGTTCTTAGGCCTTTTCACCCTGAATGACTTTTATTTGAGGTTTCTTTTCGCTATTTTCGTTTGTTCATAATCTCATGGGATTCTGGAACAGCTTGCCAATGGGGCAATGTAAACCTCAGTTAAGTGGTATATGAAAAAAAATACTCGTGATTCCGGAACCGGTGCGACAGTGGAGTCGTTGCCAAAGAATTCTGTTGATGTAGCTGCCGGAGGGTGGAGTAATAAATCATTTAATTTTTTCTGGCTGGCTGGTGTTGTCGTTGTAGGATTGTTTTTCCTGGTGTTGAAGTCGTACAATATTCAACCGTATTCCAGTGATGAGTCAATTTATATTAATCAAGGTAAATTAATCACGGAAGGTTTTACTCCTTATCAGGATTATGCGATGGCTCACCCACCGCTTCAAAGTATTTTCATTGCAGTGATTATTAAAACAATTGGATATAATTTCGAGTTTTTCCGTCTGATACCCGCTTTATGGTGTTTGTTGGCCGGTGTTCTTTTATCAATAATGGTTCGGCGTGAATATGGTTCCTTTGCTGCTATTATGGCGATGGGATTGTATGTGCTGTCGTATGAACCGTTGAGAGCGGCTTCGCATTTTACAGGTGTGAATATGACAATCGCAATTTTAATGGCGGCATTCCTGGCGCAGCGAAAGGAAAAAATTCTGTTATGTGCGATCTTCTGTGTGCTTGCGGTTTTTACCCGCTTGTATGCAATTCCTGCTGTTATGGCCTTGGTGTTGTCGTCGTTTCTGCGTGATCGGAAGGAGGCTCTTCACCTGGTAGGTTATGGCGCTACTGCCGGTATTATCGCGTTTTTAATGGTAGGACTCTGGACAGGTTTCGGTGCGTTTATGAATGATGTGTTTTTGTTTCAGGCTCAAAAGACATCTATGACATTAGATAAATTACAGGATATGCGCGATGGGGTGCTTTTTCATAATGCGATTCCTTTTGTGTTGTTCTTGCTGGGTGCTTTTACAGTGACTGGAGGTTATTTCCGGAAATTGATTTCTCCTGCTGATGCGCAGAAAAAAAATAAGAAGAAGTCTGATGTGAAGGTGGAGGATGATCTTTCCTTGGTATATCTCTCCGTTTTCGCTGTGATTTTTATTTGTTCGATTCTGTTGAACATGGATCGGGTGTGGATGTACTATTACGTGCTGGCATTTCCATTCGGTGCAATTACGGGTGGATGGATGCTGGAATGGTGGAGAAAGCAATTGGCTGAAGTGTTTGTTGCACTGAAGTCCGGTACTTTTTCTGCGATGGTGAAGTCTCCCTGGCTTGCCGGTTCATTGTTGATTTTTATTGGTGCATGGTTTGCTTCACCGCGTCTCGAAAAACGGCTCGATTATTATAAGGAAAAAATGCGTGAGGCTCCGGAAAAACGAATTGCATCATATACATGGCGTGAAGGTAAAGTTCCTGGCTTTGTAAATGATTTAGTGAAGTCATTATTCTGGAAGGATCAACGGGTAATTGGTGAGCATTATAATTTTGTAAATTACTATCTCTGGCATTCGAGCAGATCACTGGATATTACAGATGCTGTGGTGGAGGAGATTAAAAAACGTACTTCTGAAAAGGATTTTATCTTCGGTGATTCAGGTACGGTTCCTTTGTTTGCTTTGCTGGCCAATCGTGATATCGCAGGAAAGGAAGTGGATACCAACATCGAAAGGTATCGCTCCGGTAACGCTGATGTTCGGGAAATGGTGTCACGTATTGATACTGCTTCTACTAAACTGATTTTATTGCGCGATAATTTTGGCGTGGCTGTCTTCCCGGAAGTGAAGGAGCTGGTAGGTAGAAATTATAAGGAAGTGAAAGTCTTTAACAGTAATACCGGCTTTACTTTGAGAATGTACGAACGTCTTCCTGGTTGAGGAATGGTAAGATGGAGGATACGTCCGGCAGAAGAGAAGGATGCTGCTGCAATCACCGATATTTATAATCAGGCGGTCGTTGCTGGATTTCAAACGGCTGATATAACTCCGGTTTCTGTTTCTTCGCGTATTGATTGGCTAAGAGTGCATGTTGAAGCCAATCTTCCGGTGTTGGTGGCTTTGTCCGATGATAAAGTTATTGGTTG
>JBIIRF010000256.1:0-4205 GCA_044341715.1 Bacteroidia bacterium
GTACTTCGAATAAAAGTTGTCGATAACATTTACTGCTTCTTCTGCAGTGTCAACTACTGTAAAAAGCTTTAAGTCTTCTGCGTTGATGTACTTTTCAGTGACTAATACACTCTTGATCCAGTCTATGAGGCCCGACCAGTAATCCTTGCCGACCAATATGATCGGGAAACGTCCGATTTTACGTGTCTGAATTAATGTGAGCGACTCAAAAAGTTCATCCATTGTTCCGAATCCACCCGGCAATACAACAAAGCCTTGGGCGTACTTGATGAACATTAGTTTACGAACGAAAAAGTAGTCAAAGGTGATGCTTTTGTCGTTGTCAATATAGGGGTTGGGTGATTGCTCGAATGGAAGTTTGATGTTCAGTCCGACTGATTTCCCGTTGGCTTTTTGTGCTCCTTTATTTGCCGCTTCCATGATTCCGGGGCCGCCTCCGGTGATAATTCCATACCCTTCGGTGGTGAGCTTGTATGCAATTTCTTCAGCTAGCAAGTAATATTTGGTGCCTGATTCAGTTCTTGCAGATCCAAAAATGGAAACACATGGGCCTATGCGGCTCATCTTTTCAAACCCTTCTACAAATTCGGCCATGATTTTAAAAATCTGCCAGGTGTCCTGGGCTTTGATTTCTTGCCAGTCTTTATCAGTAAATGCTCTGCGTATTTTTGCGTCGTCGGAATTCATGCTCTTTATCAATGGTTTTTTTACGTGTAAAAAATGAGATGGTTACTTTTTAATTAAATTCTTTCTTCAGGTATTGGGCTGTAATTGATTTCTTATCTTTTATAACTGTCTCTGGTGTTCCGGTGCAAAGAATATTGCCGCCGCGTGAGCCGCCTTCAGGGCCAAGATCAATGATATGGTCGGCCAGACGTATTACATCCATGTTGTGTTCTATTACCAGCACCGTGTTTCCTTTGTCTACTAACTTATTGAGTACTTCAAGAAGTATTCTGACGTCTTCAAAGTGCAGTCCGGTAGTTGGCTCGTCCAAAATGTAAAATGTGTTGCCGGTGTCTTTCTTTGAGAGTTCTGATGCAAGCTTGACTCGTTGCGCTTCTCCGCCCGACAATGTGGTGCTCTGTTGTCCAAGTGTGATGTAGCCTAGTCCAACTTCTTTGATGGTTTTTATTTTATGAAGTATGCCGGGCATATTGTCGAAGAATTCTACTGCATTGTCGATGCTCATATTGAGGACATCATTGATAGATTTCCCTCTGTAACGTACATCGAGAATTTCGCGATTATAACGTTTGCCATTGCAGCTTTCACATACAACATATACATCCGGTAAAAAGTTCATTTCTATTGTTCGCATACCGGCGCCCTGACAAGTCTCACATCTTCCGCCTTTCACATTGAAGGAAAACCAACCCGGAGGATATCCGCGGACTTTCGCTTCAGTTAATTGGGCGTAGAGATTGCGGATATCACTAAATACTCCTGTATATGTTGCAGGGTTGGAACGTGGAGTTCTTCCGATGGGACTTTGATCAATCTCGATTACTTTATCAATGTGTTCAAGTCCTTTTATTGACTTGTATGGTAACGGTTTTGTTTGTGATCTGTAGAAATGCTGATTTAAAATAGGGTAGAGGGTCTCGTTTATCAGGGTTGATTTTCCGCTGCCTGACACTCCGGTAACACAGATGAGTTTGCCGAGCGGGAATTCTGCATCAACTGATTTCAGATTGTTTCCTGTGGCTCCGGTTAGTTTGAGTGATTTGCCGTTTCCTTTGCGTCGTTCTCCGTGTGGTATCACCATTTTTCCACTGAGGTAACGGGCGGTTAAACTGTCGGCTTTAGCAATCTGTTTGGCGTTTCCACTGGCTACAACTCGTCCTCCATGTACTCCTGCTCCCGGACCCAGATCAATTACGTGATCAGCAGCCATGATGGTTTCTTTATCATGTTCTACTACAATGACAGAGTTGCCCAGATCACGTAGGTCTTTTAAAGATTGAATAAGTCGTGTGTTGTCGCGCTGATGTAAACCAATACTCGGCTCATCCAGTATGTACATTACTCCAACCAGCTGTGATCCGATTTGCGTGGCTAGACGAATGCGCTGTGATTCTCCTCCTGAAAGTGAGCGAGAACTTCGGTTTAATGTGAGGTAGTCAAGACCAACATCCAATAAGAATTTAATGCGTTTATTGATCTCCTTTAAAATTTCTTTAGCGATTGCCAGCTGCTTTTTTGAAAGTTTTTTATCTACCGTTTTGCTCCATTCGTAAAGAAGCAGTAAGTCGAGGTTGGAAAGTTCAGCAATGTTTTTGCCGTCAATTTTAAAGTTTAATGCTTCTTTTTTCAATCGGGCACCCTGACATTCCGGGCAGTCGACATACGTCATGAATCCTTGTGCCCATTTCTTTAATCTGCCTGTTGATGTTTCGTCGTCGATTTGTGCGGCAATGAAACTGGCAATCCCTTCGAAACTTAATCGGTTGGTACCTGCACTGCCCGGTGTGAATTCTCCATCTACAGTAAGTATATCATTCGAACCATAAAGAATTACACTGATTGCTTCTTCAGGAATGTCGTTTATCGGCGTTGTCAGATTGAATCCATACTTTTTACCAATGATCTGTAATTGTTGGTAGATCCAGTTGTCCTTGAATTCTCCAAGAGGTGCTATTCCTCCTTGTTTTATACTTAATGCCGGATTTGGAATTACTGATTTAATGTCAATCTCCGGTATGCTGCCAAGTCCGCTGCATTTACTGCATGCTCCGTAGGGTGAGTTGAATGAAAATGTATTTGGTGCCGGCTCATCATAGGATATGCCTGTTGTCGGACACATCAGGTGCTGACTTAGATGTCGTACCTGTTTGTCTTTCTCACCCATCACCATCATGGTGCCTTTCCCATGTTTGAGCGATGTTTTTATACTATCATATACCCGCTGACTGGAATCATCATTTACCTGAATACGATCAATTACAATTTCAATATCATGAGTCTTATATCGATCCGCCTGCAGTCCTCTTTTGATATCAGTGATTTCACCATCAATTCGCACCTTTAGGAATCCTTGTTGTGCTATTTGCTGGAACAATTCCCTGTAATGCCCCTTTCTTCCTTTCACTACAGGTGCGAGTAATAAAATACTCTTTCCATCATATTGCTTCATTACCACATCGCGAATCTGATCATCGGTCATCTTGATCATCTTCTCGCCGGTCATATAAGAATATGCATCCGATGCTCTTGCAAAAAGCAGGCGAAGAAAGTCGTAGATTTCAGTTACGGTGCCTACGGTTGATCGTGGATTCGTATTTGTCGTTTTTTGCTCAATGGATATTACAGGACTTAAGCCTTTAATTTTGTCGACATCCGGTCGCTCCATATTTCCAAGAAACTGGCGCGCATAAGCCGAAAACGTTTCCATATAGCGCCGTTGTCCTTCCGCATAAATCGTATCAAAAGCTAAAGAACTCTTCCCGCTTCCGCTTAATCCGGTCAAAACAACCAGCTTATTCCGGGGAAAGGTAATGTCAATATTTTGAAGATTATGCACGCGGGCTCCGTATACCTCAACCCATTCTTCTTCCGATAAATTCATAGGATGTTACTGTCGAAACACAAAGGTAAGGGTTATCGGCATCTGAATTTTAAGTGACTGTAAATCAGATATATGTAAGTGTCCTTTTCATTTAAAACACGTGGGTTCTTACAAATGAAATGGATCTAAAGTATTGATATGCAATTTTTTTGACGGGGTTTATATTAATAGTGGAAAAGTGAACAAAACCGAATCGATGCCGTATGAATGCCATATGATTTCGCCAAAAACAGTCCTACCCCGAACTGTTGTTCAGCTCCATACTCAAATGTGGCTGCTGTTCGCATTTTTATTGTTCGGTCATGTTGCAACCGCTCAAACTCCTGTGGCGTCATATAGTGTTGTTTCTAATCAGGGTTGTGTTCCGTTCAATGTCTTATTTACAAATACATCCCAGAACGCAGTTTCATATCAGTGGAATTTTGGAAATGGAAATACTTCTACTGCAGTTAATCCAACAAATGTATACACATCGGCCGGTACCTATACTGTAACGTTGATTGCTACAGCTTCAGGTGGAGCAACAAATACATTTACAGGGCAAATTATAGTAAATCCTAAGCCGGTAGCAGGATTTAGTGTTTCTTCAACTTCAGGTTGTCAGAATACTCATGTGTTCAATTTTACTAATTTATCA
>JBIIRF010000028.1:0-13374 GCA_044341715.1 Bacteroidia bacterium
GAAGATGTTGAACGTTTCTCCTTTAATACAACTGTAAGTGCATTCATGATCTGCCTCAATGAACTGAGCGATCTCAAATGCAATAAGCGGGCAGTTCTGGAGCCATTGGTGATTCTCTTATCGCCATATGCGCCACATTTCGCAGAGGAGCTTTGGTCAATGCTGGGACATACTACCTCCGTTACCAAGGCAGAGTTTCCGCAATGGAAGGAAGAATACCTCGTGGAGAATGAGTTTGAATACCCTGTCTCAATCAACGGTAAAGTGAAATTTAAAATGAATCTCTCTTTACAGTTGTCGAAAGAAGAGGTGGAGAAGGAAGTGATGTCGTCGGAGGAGATGACGAAGTTTGTGCAAGGTGCTCCGAAGAAAGTGATTGTTGTTCCCGGACGAATCGTGAACGTAGTCGTATAATTAAATCAGAAAAATTAATCTCCGGTAATCCCGGAATAGCGAAACAAATTTTACATGCAACTCTTACTCCAACATATCGAAGCATTGATCTTCGTTTCTGAGCAGCCTATCACGGGAGATGAAATTTTATCCTGTCTGAAAACAGCGTACGGCTGGGAATTGAAGAAGGAACAGTTTCATAGTCTGATTTCAGAGCTGAAGGAAAAATACAACGCCGAGGAATATTCCTTTGAACTCGTGGAGATCGCTGAAGGATTTCAGTTCCTCACGAAGAAGGAATATCATCATGCAGTAAGTGTATTGCTGCAGATCAAAGCGAAACGTCGTTTGAGTACAGCAGCACTGGAAACGCTGGCCATCATTGCGTATAAGCAGCCTTTGTCGAAGTCGGAGATTGAACATATCCGCGGTGTGAACTGCGATTACAGTATCCAGAAACTGCTCGAGAAGGAATTGATCGTGATCAGCGGAAAAGGCGATGGTCCGGGAAAGCCACTGTTGTATGCAACCAGCAAAAACTTCATGGATCACTTCGGACTTAAATCTGTCAAGGAACTGCCAAAGTTGAAGGATTTGCATATTGCCGACAATGAAATCGGGACTCCGAGTGACTTGATGGACGATAATGAAGTGCCGGTAGATATTGATCCGGATGCACCGGTTGATAAAGAAGGTGAATTTCCTCAATCGGAAGGTGCTGTTAATGAGGGTGTTGTGACGAACGAAGAAGCTGCCGAAGAAGGCGCAGAGTTTATCATCGAAGGTACCGTAGACCCCGAGGCTGCCATGGGCGGTAGTTTGGAACAGGATTTGATAGATGAAGAAGGAAATTCTGAAACAAAAGAAGAATGAAATCAACCCTGAAGTACCTTTTCGTCCTCCTGACGCTGCCCTTCATCGCTGGCGCACAGGTGCCTTTAGCTAAAGTAAATAACCAGGCCTTCGGTCCGAGTGAAGTCCTTGAATACCGTGTACACTATGGATTCATGGATGCAGGTACTGCACGTCTGGAAGTAGATCCGATCGTTAAAAATCTCGGCGGACGTAACTGTTATCGTGTTTTGGGTACTGGTCGTTCCGTAGGTGCTTTCGATTGGTTCTTCAAAGTACGCGATCATTACGAGAGTTATATCGATGCCGAAGCAATGGTGCCATGGTTGTTCATTCGTAAGATTGAAGAAGGTAGCTATAAGAAAAACCAAAACGTAAGCTTCAATCATTTTAAATCTACGGCAACCAGCGAGAAGAAAACAATCAAGACTCCCGGACAAGTACAGGATCTTATTTCTGCCTTCTACTATGCACGAACGTTAGACTTCGAACATGCTGCAGTGGGTGATACCTTCCTGATCAATTGTTACCTCGATGATGAAACATTCCCGATGGTGATTAAATATACAGGTAAGGAAAAAATTAAAACCAAGCTGGGAACCTTCCGTTGTATCGTCTTTAAACCTTATCTCCTCGAAGGTCGTGTGTTTAAAGAAAAAGAAGGGATGACAGTTTGGGTAACTGATGATAAGAATAAAATTCCCGTTCGTGCGCAGGCTGAAATTCTCGTAGGTTCGGTGAAGATGGATATCACATCGTATAAAGGTCTGGCAAATCCTTTAGCACTCGTGAGTAAGAAATAACAGATATATACTGATGCAATCGGGGGCTAGTCTCGAACCACACTTTATGGTTCGCAACTGGCCCCTGATCTTTTACAGATTTTACAGATTTTACAGATGTACAGATTTTACAAAGCTACAGATGTACAGAAATACAGAATTATTGATTTACGGAGGAGGGTTGCAGATTACAGATTGGCACGGAGTGATTAGGATACGACAGATTGTACGGATTTACAGAGTACAGATACTGAAGTGCGCTTTGCTTTACTTCAGGGTACAGATGATGCCGATATACAGATTACAGATGTTAGGAATATTAATGATGTGCAGATTACGGAAGTACAGATGAGTGGATTACGGATGGGTTGATTACAGATGCGTGGATTACCGATAGTGCGATATAAAATGAGTATAGTTGAAATAGGCCTTAGACCTAATTGCGCCAATAAAAATTCTATGGATTGACTACTTCCACTCATTATAAGCTATAAAGAAAGCCGGAATAAACCGCAAAAAACCTTATCCCGCGCAGCGGCCGTATGAAGCCGTATCCCGCGCAGCGGCCGTATGCAACCGTATCCCGCGCAGCGGCCGTATGCAACCGTATGAAGCCGTATCCAGCCGCATGCAACCGTATGAAGCCGTAAGCAGCCGTAAGCAACCGTATCCAGCCGCAACTACAACATCCCCACCTTCACAAGATACTCCGCAATTTGAATCGCATTCGTGGCGGCGCCTTTGCGCAGGTTATCAGCGACGATCCAGCAGTTGAGAGTGCGGTCTTGTGTTTCATCGCGCCGGAGGCGGCCAACGAATACTTCGTCATTGCCTTCGGCATAAAGTGGCATTGGATAAAATGATGTGGCAGGGTCGTCTTGTACTACAATTCCTTCGGTGGCGTTGAGGAGTGCTCGTACATCGGAGAGGGTGTATTCGTTTTCAAATTCGATGTTGACGCTTTCAGAATGTCCGCCCATTACAGGTACACGTACTGTTGTGGCTGTTAAACGTACCGAATCATCTCCCATGATCTTGCAGGTTTCTTTTACCATCTTCATCTCTTCCTTGGTGTATCCGTTGTCGGTGAATACATCAATCTGTGGAAGTATGTTGAGGTCTATCGGATGTGGATATACCCTGTTTACCGGTTGCTGGTTGCGTTCGGCCAATAGTTGTTCTACGGCTTTGGCTCCGGTGCCACTTACTGATTGATAGGTGCTGACTACTACGCGACGTATTTTGTATTTATCGTGTAGCGGTTTTAAAACCATGACGAGTTGAATGGTGGAGCAGTTCGGATTGGCGATGATTTTATCTGCGGCAGTGAGCACATGCGCATTGACTTCCGGTACTACGAGTTTCTTGGCCGGATCCATTCTCCAGGCGGAGGAGTTGTCGATGACCGTTGTTCCTGCTTCTGCAAATCGTGGTGCCCATTCGAGGGAGGTTTGTCCGCCGGCGGAGAAGAGGGCAAGCTGTGGTTTCATTGCTACCGCCTCGGCCGGTGTGACTACTTTATACTCTTTACCACGAAAGGTGATGCTTTTTCCTGCTGATCGCTCAGAGGCTACCGGGATCAGATTGCCGACCGGGAAATTCCGTTCTTCGAGGATTTCCAGCATCCTTGTGCCGACCAGTCCGGTGGCGCCTACAACTGCTACGTTCATGAGTTAAAATTTGAAACTGTGATTCAATGTGTTGGGCGATATAGCCGATTGCATACGGATATAAGTGTTTATCATACGACTATCCGTTTCCTGCAACCTTCCTTTGCGCCATACAAAAGTAATGAAGGGATCGATCGCTTGCCGGATGTTGTTGTGTTTGTTGAGCCTGTTCCGGCCAGGTTTGGTGTTTGCACAGGTGTGGGACGACTTCAGTGATGGAGATTTCACGCAGGGAGTGTTGTGGTCCGGGGATTCCGTGGCCTTTGTGGTGGATGATGAAACCTTGCAGTTGAATAGTACCGGCAGCGACTCATCCTTCCTTTCAGCGAGTATGCCGTTTGCTGGGGATACACTGGAATGGCAGGGGCGTCTGCGTTTGAATTTCGCGCCTTCTTCATTGAATCTTGTACGGGTGTATCTGGCTGCTTCGGTGCAGAATCTGGAATCGAGTTTGTCGGGGTACTTTTTGCAGGTGGGTGAAACTGGTGGTGCGGATACATGGGTGCTCTATCGGCAAAATGGTTTTCAATTGATCCCTTTGTTGCGTGGACGAGATAGTTTGCTGGCAGGTCCATTCGAAATGGGTTTTAAGGTGATTCGTTTTCCGGGTGGGAGATGGGAGCTTTGGTCGCAGGAGGTGGCGAATGGTGCGTATGTATATGAAGGGTCTGTCATAGATGCTGTGGTGCCACCAGGTGATTTTTTCGGTGTGAAGTGTTATTATACATCCAGCAATGCTTCGGGATTTTATTTCGATGATTTCTATAAAGGCGGTTTTGTGTATGATACAATTGCGCCGACTGTGGAGTCGATGTCGTTGCTGAATGATTCTACGGTGCAACTGTTAATGAATGAACGATTGGATTCTCTCTGGACCCTAGACCTTTCCCTTTTCTTACTAAATGGTTCATTGTTGCCTTCTGCCGTGTGGGCAGAACCGGGTGGTCTTGAATGGAGATTGCGTTTCCCGGTGGCTTCGTTGGCAGGTAGTGTTTCTTCTCTCTGCTGTTGGGGACTGCGCGATATTGCCGGCAATACAATATCTGATACAGTTTGTAAAAATTTATTGCGATTTGGTATTGCAGAGGTTACGGATATTGTTTTTACAGAGGTGATGGCTGATCCGGGAAATTCACCATCACTGCCGGGATATGAATACCTCGAAGTGTATAACAGAAGTGAGAAGGTATTACTCTTGTCAGGGTGGACACTCAACGATGCAAGCTCGTCGTGTTCGCTGCCGGTTGATACGTTGTTGCCCGGGGAGTACCGGTATTATTGTGAGGAGACTTCGCTAAGTTCGTTTGTGGTGCAAGGATATCTTTCAGGGAAGGGCGTGGAGGATTTTCCTTCGCTGAATAATGATGGCGATCACCTGGAGTTAATTGATCAGAATGGGCGACGTATTGATGTATTGGATTATACGATCCGGATGTACCGTGATCCGTTGCGGGATGATGAAGGTTGGTCGCTTGAACGCAGAGATGTTGATTTCCCTTGTCATGATGAATTTAACTGGGGCGCGAGTCATGATCCCGATGGTGGTTCGCCGGGAGAGATGAATACAATACCAATAGTATTCGCTGATACTGTTGCGCCATATCCGGTATACGTGTTTCCTGCAGATTCCCTGACCTTGCTGGTGAATTTCAGCGAGGCGCCGGATACGCTGATGCTGAATAATACTTCGGCATATACATTGCAGCCGGGTGATTTGCATCCGGTGGCGATGACCTGGCTGGACAGTATTTCAGTGTTGCAATTGCAATTTGCCGCTGCTTTTCAACAGTCGACAGATTATGTGCTGGAGCTGGACACAGGTCTCGCCGATTGCGCGGGTAACAAACTCTCCCGCTGGTCCGGTATCAATTTTCGCTTGCCGGATTCATTGTATAAAACAAGGATTCTGCTCAATGAAATTTTATTTAATCCGCATCCCGAGGGCAGCGATTTTGTAGAGATATACAACGCCGGAATTTCCTGTATCGATCTTTCGGAGTTACGATTGGCACATGCTGATGTTGAAACAGGTGTGATCTCGGATGCTATTCCATTTGCAGCCGCCGGACGCCTGTTGATGCCCGGACAGTATGCAGTGGTGGCGACGGATATTGCGGATATACGTAGCCGTTATACAGTTGGCGATCTCCGGATGCTGATGGAGAATGATCTCCCTTCTTTCAACGACGATGAAGGAATTGTGGTATTGCTGAATGCTTCCTTGCAGGAAATCGACCGCTATCATTATCGCGAGAATCACCACTTCCCATTGATTGATGATCCGGAAGGGGTTTCGCTGGAACGGATTTCATTTTCACGGGCAACAGACGATAGTACCAATTGGCATAGTGCTGCAGGGCAGGGTGGAGGTGCAAGTCCTTGCCGGCGTAACTCTCATGCGGAATTTTTGGGAACCCCTGACGATGACTGGCTGACCGTGGAGCCGGAATTATTTTCACCTGATAATGATGGGTATCATGATGTTTTGCAGATGGCTTGCAAGCCGGAGAAACCGGGTTATGTAGTTCACCTCCGCGTGCTCGATGCATTTGGTAATACTGTAAGAACCCTCGGGCGACAGGAATTGCTCGGAGAAGAAGGGAGATGGAACTGGGATGGGTTGGATGAAAACGGACAGGTCTTGAATCCGGGAATATATATTTTGCTTGCAGAGTTGTTCCACGTAGACGGCGAAACAAGAGTTTTGAAGCGCCCCTGCGTGTTGGCTGCCAAAGTGGATCAATGACCCGGTTACCCTTCATCCAGTCGCTTAAAAAGACTGTTTGCGGCCAGTTTCCGGCCATGAATCTGCCGCCATAAACCATTAAAATGGGGGTATTGACCCATAGAATTGAAACGTTCCAAGAAATGTGAGTAATTTAAGAAGGCAGTTCCTTGCAGATTTCAAAATAACCAATACCTTAGAGCAAAACCCTGAGGTATGAAAAAACTATACTTACTCTTTGCTGCATTCCTGTCTGCTGCTTCTGTGGAGGCACAACAATCACTAGACATAGGTTTAGCGGCCGGAACAACCAATTATTTTGGTGATCTGGGAAATGATGAGTTTTTACAGAAGAGCTCTATGAGTCCGGGTATAGCCCTCACCGTTAGAAACATTATCGCCCCGAAAGCGATCACGGGTATGAAGTATGCACCCTTCAATGTGGAGGCACGACTCAGCTGGCACCGCATTCAATACGATGAAACCATGCCTGTAAATGATAAAAGCGGTATTGAACTACGCAATTACGGACGTGGATTAAATTTCCGGAATGACCTCTTCGGATTTTCATCGCATTTCAGTTATACTTATTACCCCAACCGCCGACTCCCGTTACATAAGCAGAGTCTTGCATTGTTTGCTTATACCGGAATTGGTATTTACTACGGCCGTCCTAAAGCGGATCTCTTCAACGGTTCTATCGATATCAGCAATCGGTACCACTTCTGGACCGACGGAACCATACGAGATGCAGCCCAAACAAGTGGAAGTGGAAATGTCATCGAAAAAGACGGCGACTATGAAACTGATCTCCTGGACTGGCGCACAGAAGGGCAGGGTAGTTACGATGAATCCAATCCAACCGATAAGATGTATTCACCCTGGCATATCGGAGTTCCGATCGCAGCAGGATTCCGTTATGGATTGAATAAAAATATTACGCTTAGTCTGGAGTTTGGTTATTATAAATTCTTCACCGACTACCTTGATGATGCCAGCGACGCCTATGCAACCTACAAACAAATAGAGCAGCAATTTCCGAATGATCCGATCAAGCAGGAGCTCGCACAGTACATCAGCGATCCCACTGGCTGGGGAACAGATGGCTTTGTTGGACCACAAACATCTCGCAGAGGTAACCCAAACCTGAACGACTCCTACAGCTTTATCAATTTCGAATTCGCGTACCGTATCGAATGGAATCCTAAAAAACTCCTCTCGTTATTTGCGAACAAGGGACTTTGATGCGGTGGTGGGATTGAAACTGCGTTATTGATGTGAATACATAGGTGCTGGCGACTAGCTTCTGGCTTCTGGCGACTGGCTTCTAGCTACTAGCTGCTGGCTAAAGGGTTAACCTGAAAATATTTGGATGTTTCTGAGTCTAAGACTTCCACTACATCCAGCCCCATCGCTGCGACATACGACAACCGGCTGCAACGAACCCAGAGCCCCCATCGGGGCGACCTATCCATAGCAACGTAGTTGCTAAAAAGAATCAAGCTCCGTAGGAGCGGCCTGTTCTCCCGTGCATCTCATTCAATGCCCGATTTTACTCTCACCATTACATAGAGCTGCATCGCTGCGACATTTGACTACCGGCTGCGAAAAACCCTGAGCCCCATCGGGGCGACCTGTCCTTAGCAACGTAGTTGCGAAAAAAAAACAAGCTCCGTAGGAGCGGCCTGTTTGACCGTGCATTTCATTCAATGGCCGATTTTACTCTCACCACTACACCCGGTCTCATCACCATCACTGATTTTTATTTCCTACGTGTATCCCAATCCGGCAAAGGACAACCTATTCATCACCTCATCGCGTTCGCTCAACGAAACGGTGATTACGATTTTCAATATTCACTCGCAGATTTTGCTTCAGCAATCGCCGGGTTTTGGAAATAGCTTTGAGCTAACTATAACACCTGATATAGACACCGGCATCTATATGCTGCGAATACACAGCAAAGAGGGAGTGGTGACGAAGAAAATTGTGGTGGGCAGGTAGAGTAGGAGTAAGTTTGTGCTGATGTGAAAGCGCAGTTATTCGTCTGCATTCAGACAAATAATCTACTCTACAATTTAATCTCTTCGCCCTGGGCGTTTAAAAAATGGTACTCCATGATGTGGTAGGCGGAGATGGGTTCTACTTTGATCCAGCGTTTGAATTTCTTTCTCCATTGCCACTGGAAGGATTTGAATTTCCAGAAATCAATCTTTAAAAATGCGGCTACGTAGGGATGTACCTGCAGAGTGAGGTTTTTTTCGTTCTGTTCGCGGCAGAGGTAACGCAGGTTGTTTTCGATGTCATCAATGAGGAGCATCGATGCTTTGATTTCTCCGGTTCCATCACAGGCCGGACATTTCTCTGCTGTTATGATATCGGTGACAGGTCGTACGCGTTCACGGGTGATTTGTACGAGTCCGAATTTACTTGGCGGAAGAATGGTGTGTCGCGCACGGTCCAGCTTCATCTCATCGCGCAGGGTATCGAAAAGCTGCTTGCGGTGAAGCGTATTCTTCATGTCGATAAAATCGATGACAATGATACCACCCATATCGCGCATCCGTAGCTGTCGGGAAATCTCCTTGGCAGCCATCAGATTTGTTTGTAGTGCATTGCTCTCCTGTGAATCTACTGCGCCTTTGTTACGGCCGCCGCTGTTCACATCGATTACGTGCATCGCTTCGGTATGTTCGATGATCAGGTAGGAACCACCTGGCATGTTCACCGTTTTACCGAAGAGTGATTTGATCTGTTTGTCGATGGCGAAGTGCTCAAAAATGGGCATCTTCCCTTTGTACATCTTCACGATATCGACCTGGTCGGGTGCGATGCCGCGGATGTAGGATTTGATTTCTTCTGCTACCCGTACATCGTTTACGTGAACGGCATTGAAATCGGGACTTAGTAAATCGCGGAGGATGGTGGAGGTGCGGTCAATCTCTCCGAGTAGTTTGGCAGGTGGCTGCGATGATTTGAGTTGCTCGTAAAGGGTATTCCACTTGGCGGCGAGATCCTGTACATCGCGGTCGAGGTCGGCTACTTTTTTGCCTTCTGCAACGGTGCGTACGATGATTCCGAAATTACGGGGCTTGATACTGGTGGCGAGACGCTTTAACCGCAAACGCTCTGCAGAACTTTTAATCTTCTGCGATACGGATACGATATCAGAGAACGGCACCAGCACTATATAACGTCCGGCAAAGGAGATCTCCGATGTGATACGCGGACCTTTACTCGAAATCGGCTCCTTCGCAATCTGCACCATGATATTCATGTTGGGCGCCAACACCTGACCGATCTTTCCGGCTTTGTGGATGTCTGCTTCCAGTTCGAAGTTGTTCAGCAAGGCCTCGGGTTGTCGTCCGCCTTGTGTATTCTTCATAAACTTGATCATGGACTGCACCTGCGCTCCCAGGTCCAGGTAATGCAAAAAGGCATCCTTCTCATAGCCAATATCTACAAAAGCGGCGTTCAGAGAAGGCATGAGCTTCTTCACACGTCCCAGGTAGATATCTCCAACAGAGAAGTTGTTTTCCTTCTTCTCGGTATTTAATTCTACGAGACGTTTTTCTTCTACCAGGGCGATATGTACCTCATTGGCAGACGAGTCGATAATGAGTTCGCTGTTCACAGCCGGAAGCCTGAAGTCTTGTTGCTGATAAGCTTAAATACGGAATATCCGTTTACAAAAAGGCACGACACAACATTGTGCCCTCCTCCGAAAAAGCATTAGCAAATATCATGTGCCACATAGCTATTGGAATAACCATGTGGCAGATGTTTCAGCCGTTAAAAAGGCTTACCTGTTTTTCTTTTTATGACGATTTTTTCTCAAACGTTTCTTGCGTTTGTGGGTCGCCATTTTATGACGCTTACGTTTTTTACCTGATGGCATGATTAAATGTTTTTAATGTTAATGATCTATTGTTGATCCGGAGGGTCTCCACCGGTTAGGATGGATTATTCTTTTTCAGCCCTTCCACCATTTTTATGACGTCGCTTACATCGTATTTCGCATTTCTTATAAATGCCTCGTACGACTGAATTGCTTTCGTTGTATCTCCCTGTTGAAGGTAAACCTGTCCGAGAAAGAAATTGACTTCCGTCCGTTCAGGGTTAATCTCCAGCACTGTGTTGAATCGCTCAATGGCTTTGTCCAGTTGTCCCGATTTCACCGAAAGCATTCCCAGATTATACTGAGCCATTTCATGCTTCGGATCGGCTGCCACCACTTCTCGCAGCAGCATAATGCCTTTCATCGGTTCATTGGTACCATCGGCATAACAAGCACCGAGGTCGGTTTTTGCGTTCAGATTGCCCGGGTTGATCTTCAGCACCTGCTGGTAACTGTTGATCGCTTTCTTCACGAGCTCCGAACGAATCGCAGTATCGTTGGCCATCCTGAATCCGTCGAAATAGCGGTAAGCAGCATCGAGATATGATTGCTCACTCTTGACAACCTCCGCCTTCCTTTCAAACCAGATCGCCGCAGCTGCCGGTATCCCATTCCGATCCCAGAACCTGCCAATTCCGTCGAGCGCCGCAGTGTCCTGATCCCCGTTCTTCTTCAACGCATCCTCAAAGAACTCCAGATTTTTACGCTGGGTTGTATCGAGTGATGCCTTTGCTGAGCGGAGCAGATCGTCTGCCTGGAGCCCTCCCTGTGTACTTTCAGTAACCTCTTTAGCGGTACCCCGGTCTTTGTTGATCTGACCAGGCGCGAAATAAATGGCTACCGAAATTAGAACAGTGCCCGCAATGAGGAGAACCCTCAGTTGTGCACTTTTCATTCAGGATTATGGAGTAGGTTGAGTCTTCTTGGTATGTGCATTCTTTACACGCTCGGTGAATGTTTTCGCCGGCTTGAATGCAGGGATAAAATGCTCAGGAATGATGATCGTTGCATTCTTGGTGATGATACGACCTGTTTTCTTTGCACGTTTTTTTACGATAAAACTTCCAAAACCACGGAGGTAAACATTTTCATTGTTGATCAGAGAGTTGCGAATCACTTTCATCATGGACTCTACAGTCTGCTGAACTGCTACCTTTTCGATCCCTGTTTTTGTAGAGATCTCATTCACTAATTCTGCTTTTGTCATCTTTACTGATTATTAATAATTTTCCTTTTAAGGGGCTGCAAAGATATGCTTTCTGACTGAAATACAAAATATTACTTGTGTATTTTTGTCAGAAATATTGCAATGAATCAGGAATTTTCAAGGATTTTACGGGATTGGTACCGAAAAAATGGCCGAAATCTGCCGTGGCGAACTACCCGCGACCCCTATAAAATATGGCTTTCGGAGATTATTTTGCAGCAAACACGTGTAGATCAAGGACTTCCATATTATTTACGCTTCATCGAGGCTTTTCCGCGGATTGAACAGCTGGCCGCCGCCCCGGAAGACGAGGTTTTGCGGCTCTGGCAAGGTTTGGGCTATTATTCCCGCGCCCGGAATCTGCAATCGGCTGCAAAACAGGTGGTGTCGGAATTCAATGGCCAATTCCCGGCCGACTTCATCTCCATTAAATCCCTGAAAGGCATTGGCGACTATACCGCCTCGGCCATCGCTTCTTTCGCCTTCGATCTCCCGCACCCCGTACTGGATGGGAATGTGTACCGTTTCCTGTCCCGCTTTGCCGGCATCGAAACACCCATCGACTCCACCGACGGGAAAAAAGCCTTCGCCTCCCTCGCCGCCGAGCTCTTCGATCCCCAACATGCCGCCGAACATAACCAGGCCATGATGGAGATGGGAGCGCTGGTATGCAAACCCGCCAACCCCAACTGCGACGATTGTCCCTTCTCGATGGCCTGCCATGCCTATATATATGGCAAAACGGCCGATCTACCCGTCAAGGGCAAAAAGACCAAGGTCCGCAAACGTTATCTCCATTATTTCCTCCTCAGCCATCAGGGCAGCTTCCTCATACGGAAACGCAGCGGCAAGGACATCTGGACCGGACTCTACGAACTCCCACTCATCGAAACCGAACAGCCCATCTCCGACCCGGACCCCGAGCTACAACAACTACTCCCCGACATCCGCTACCGGCAAATCGGGAAGATGGTCCACCTCAAGCATCTGCTCTCCCACCAGGAACTACAGGTCCGCTTCTGGCATCTCGAATGCACCACCAAGCCACATCTCGCCGGCTACAAAGTAATACCCGAACAATCCGCCGGTGAATTTGGATTTCCGCAACTCATCATCCGCTACTTCAGGGAGATCGGCTGGGGATGAACGCACCGTTAAATACCACTACCAAATACGGGGAAATAATTTGAAAAGTGAAGTCAATGACTAACTTTGACGTATCTATTTCTACAATTGAACAGGCGATAACGTAAAAACACACAAGGTATGTCAGGTGTAAACAAAGTATTTCTGATTGGTAACCTCGGAAAAGATCCGGAGTACCGACACATGGAAGGAGGAATTATGGTAGCGAAATTCCCGTTAGCCACCACCGAGTTCTTCAAGAACAAAGAAGGGAATCGACAAGACCAAACCGAATGGCATAACATTGTATTATGGAGAGGACTCGCCGAAGCCGCAGAGAAATTACAACTCCGCAAAGGCCACATGGTATTCATTGAAGGAAAGCTCCGCACCCGCAGCTGGGAGAAAGACGGAGTAAAACGTTACGCCACCGAGATCATCGCCGAAAACATGACCATGCTCAGCAAACGCGATGCACAGGGAGGAGGACAAGGCGACTTCAACAGCGGCAGTGATCCCACACCACCCATTGCCGACATGGGCGGAGATTTACCCTTCTGAAAAAACAATACACATACACAAGGAACGGCCTTCTAAAACCGTTTCACGCGAACACCCGAAAAAACTGCGCTACGTAGAGATGAAAAAATTATGGATCGTACTTCTTCTTCTCACAGGACTCATCTCCTGCACCGAACCCGAGTACACCCCCAAGCCCCGCG
>JBIIRF010000035.1:0-12206 GCA_044341715.1 Bacteroidia bacterium
TTTCTGCGCAGTAAATTATAACCAAAGCGCAGATTGAAGTTTTTCGACAAGAGCACTTCCACGTTGAAAATCATATGGCGCAAGACCTTATCTCCAAAAGTGATTTTCTCCTGCTTGCTTTCACCGGTTAGTGGATCAGTACCTTCATCTGCCGGATCAGTATAGGTCAGGTCAAACGTCTGTAATTGTTGTCCGATAATTGAAAAACGAAACGGTGCTTTCGGCAACTGCTTGGCAACACCAAATTGAATTTCAAAGGGGAGATTTTCCCGCTCTGCACCATCGTAGGCTTTCAATTGCCGGCCGATATTTTTCACCACGAGTGACGCACTCCACATGGTGTTTGGCTCGATCCAGTTAATACCAAGATCAGCTGCAATACCATTCGATTTATTATCTGCAAAATTCGATAGAATTCCTTTCACATTGGCGCCGATGAAGAGGGTACTATCAAGCGCCTTACTCCAGGCAAGATTGAAAGCATACTCACCTGCAGTGAACGTTCCGGTTTTTTCTGATGTTACTGTTGTCTGATCAAAACTTCCGTAGCTGATGTACTGGAAATTAAATCCGAATGTTCCGACTTTTTTAAAATCCTTCGCTGCCATCACATTTCCATAACGAATACCTGCCAGATGCCCCACATAACTCAATGACAATTGCTGATCCATTTCACGGGATAACAAAGCCGGATTCTGTCCAATCAAAGTGATATCATCGGCACGGGTAGCTATGGCATTTCCTCCGAGAGCAGCAGCACGCGCCGGTGCAACCATCTGCAGGAAATTAAAGGCGGTTTGTCCTCCAGTCTGCGCCATTCCGAATACAGGCAACAGACCGAGGAGTCCAATAAAAGTGAGGCGGGTTAACATACCGTGAATCAACGAAGAATTGGTGCTGGTATTGTGTGATCAGTATAAAGGAAACTTCTCCATAAAGGCATTTACTTCAGCCCGGACTTTCGCCAATACTTTTTCATCTTCCGGGTTCATCAGTACTTTATCGATCAGTGTAGCCACTTTTTTCATTTGAGCTTCCTTCATTCCGCGGGTTGTAATAGCAGCAGTACCGATACGGATTCCGGAGGTAATGAATGGACTCTTATCATCGAATGGCACCATGTTTTTATTGATGGTGATATCCGCTTTCACGAGGGAGTTTTCAGCCAGTTTGCCGGTAATATTTTTATTGCGGAGGTCAATCAACATCATGTGATTGTCGGTGCCACCGGAAATAATCTGATATCCTTTCTCAGTAAACGCAGCTGCAAGAGCCTTGGCATTTTTTACTACCTGGACAACGTACTTGAGATAATCATCGGTCAATGCTTCACCAAAGGCAACTGCTTTCGCAGCGATAACATGCTCCAGTGGTCCGCCCTGTGTACCCGGAAACACGGCACCATCGAGTATAGACGACATCATGCGGATTTCTCCCTTTGGTGTTTTGAGTCCCATCGGATTCGGGAAATCCTTGCCCATCATGATGAGTCCACCACGTGGTCCGCGGAGGGTTTTATGTGTAGTAGTAGTTACGATATGGCAATACGGCAATGGATCATTCAGAATTCCTTTGGCAATTAATCCGGAAGGATGAGAGATATCGCCCAACAATAATGCACCTACTTTATCAGCAATCGCACGAAGACGCACATAATCCCAATCGCGGGAATAGGCAGAAGCACCGCAGATAATCAGCTTCGGCTTTTCTTTTTTCGCCAACGCCTCAACTTTATCGTAGTTGATCAAACCTGTCTCCTTCTCCACTCCGTAAAACACCGGTTGATACAGTTTACCACTGAAATTCACCGGAGAGCCGTGGGTTAAGTGTCCACCGTGTGAAAGATCAAAACCCATGATTTTATCACCCGGATTCAACACACCCAACATCACCGCCGCATTGGCCTGCGCACCGGAATGAGGCTGCACATTTGCCCAGGCAGCACCAAACAATTCCTTCGCGCGATCAATGGCAATCTGCTCCACCTGATCCACCACTTCACAACCGCCGTAATAACGTTTTCCGGGGAGACCTTCGGCGTATTTATTTGTAAGACAAGAACCCATTGCCTGCATCACCTGCTTCGATACGAAGTTTTCAGAAGCAATCAATTCAATGCCGTGCTTCTGGCGTTTCAGTTCCTGGTTGATTAATTTAAAAATGACGGTGTCTTTGCTGATCATATATGTTGATGTGTGTTTTTTTTAACTGAAATCAATTTCGGTGCTGTCTCCAATATTCAGACTCTGACTCAATCCTTTCAGAAACGCATCACTCCCCACAATACTATGATGAAGAATAGCGGTTTCCAGATGCGCATAGGCACCGATGATTGAATCGCGAATAATGGAGTGTCGGATAATGGTATTCTCCCCGATAGATACATTGGGACCAATGATAGAATCACTGATATCGCAATGCTCTGCAATACTCACAGGAGGAATGATAATAGTATTGTGATAATTGAATTTACGCTGAAGATATTCGGCATCACGCTTCAGAAGAACCGCATTTGTCTCAAGGAGATTTCCTTTCCCGCCGCAGTCGAACCAGTTGCCGACTTTAAAAGTGCCCACCTTCTCCCCCTGCTCAATCATCCGCTCAATACCGTAGGTAAGATGGAACTCACCGTTATGACGCACATTATTCCGAACAATATAATCCAATGCTTCCATCAGAAAACCGGCCTTCCGGATACGGTAAATACCCACCAAAGCCTGATTGGATTTCGGAATAACCGGCTTTTCATCGAGACGAATGATATAACCATCCTTATCGATCTCTGCCACACCGAATTGTCGAGGATCATCCACCTTCTGCACACCAAGCGCCGAATGATCCATTTTCATCAGTTGCGTCAGATCGAAATCGATAATGGTATCTCCCAAAACGATCAGCAGATCATCATTAGCATCCACCAGATCGCGCGCCAGCCAAACGGCATGACCCGTACCTTCCCGAGGCTCCTGCACAACAAAGGATGCATTGATTTTCGGATACTTCGTTTTAATATACCCTTCGATTTTATCACCGAGATAACCAATGATAAAAATAAACTCCGAAAAACCACCCGCGATCAGATAATCGACAATGTGTGAAAGAATCGGTTTTCCGGCCACCGGCACCAGGGCCTTTGGCTGCGTATGGGTATGTGGACGTAATTTTGATCCAATACCGGCAACAGGAATAATAATCTTCATACCGCTGTAAAAGTAATGTTTTCGGGTAAACGAAAAGTATGGAAGAAGCCCCAATAATTCCGGTAAAATGTTAACAATTATTTTCCACCACCTGCTTATTCACAACCGCCTATGAAAAACAATACCATACCCGAAACAGAACGAATCATTGAATCTTTACTTTAGGCCCGGATGAAGCTACTGCGATTGATGGTGAAAGGCTGTTTGCTTTTAGCAGGACTAATGCTGCTGAATTACATACACATATGGCTTTACGGACAATATAAATTCGTAGCAACCGACGACTATCAGCAGATCAAATACGTGCTGATTCCCGGCGCGGGACGCAATTATCCGGAAAGTCCGAATCCAAACTTTGCCTTTCTCGGACGCATGAAAGCAGCTGTTGCCATTCACCGTGAACACCCTGAAATCCCACTGATTCTTAGTGGCTATGCCGATGGCGGACATTACCGCGAAGCCAGTGATATGCTGGATGCACTCGTAAATCTCGGTATTGATTCCTCCTCCTGCATCCTCGATTCAGGCAGTATTGATACCTATGCAACGATTGACTACTATACACGAAACTATAAAAACGCCCCTGTGCTGATCGTATCCCAGACACCTCATTTGGAGCGGGCACTCTGGCTGGCATGCGCACTTGGAGCAGTTGCCTATGGCTACGAAGCAGAAGGATATCCGCAAGGTACACCATGCTGGCTGATGATTCGCGAATTCGGTGCCCGCATCAAAGCGCGATTGGAAGTCTGGGGAATTTTAAAACATCATTCGGAAAAAGAAAACGCATGAAAAACAGAATTACCGAATTATTCGGCATACAATTACCTATAGTACAGGCCGGCATGATCTGGTGCAGTGGATGGCGGTTAGCCGCAGCCGTTAGCAACGCCGGAGGACTTGGAATCATCGGTGCCGGATCGATGTATCCCGAAGTATTGCGTGAACACCTGCAAAAATGTAAAGCCGCCACTGACAAACCATTCGCGGTTAATCTGCCTCTCCTCTACCCCAACATCGATGAGCACATGCAGATCATCGCTGAAGAAGGAGTGAAAATAGTATTCACCTCTGCAGGGAATCCGGCGACCTGGACATCGAAATTAAAAGCACAAGGCATGACGGTGGTCCATGTGATCGCCAATACCAAATTCGCAAAAAAAGCAGCTGATTGTGGTGTAGATGCAATCGTAGCAGAAGGATTTGAAGCCGGCGGACATAACGGAAGGGAAGAAACAACGACACTCTGTCTCATTCCCATGATCAGAGATGCAGTAGATATTCCACTCATCGCAGCAGGAGGAATTGGCAACGGACGCACGATGCTTGCTGCTTTTTCACTCGGAGCAGAAGCGGTACAAATCGGATCACGTTTTGTCACCAGCGCAGAATCATCCGCACATGAAAATTTTAAAAACCGGATCATACAGTCTGTGGAAGGAGATACCCGATTATCACTCAAACAACTCACACCAGTACGACTTCTGAAAAACAAATTCGCCGAAGAAGTAGCCGAAGCAGAAGCCAGAGGAGCAAGTGCAGAAGAGCTCAAAGAATTACTCGGACGCGCCAGAGCGAAAAAAGGAATGTTCGAAGGCGATTTAGACGAAGGAGAACTGGAGATTGGACAGATCAGCGCATCTATCCGACAAATACAACCCGCCGCAGAAATTGTGAATGAAATATGGACTTCTTTCCTCAATGAAAGAGCCCGCTTATGTCAACTGGATTTAAACCTCTAATCAGCAAATGATAAAATTCGATCGATTTACACTGGAGAATGGATTAACGGTAATTGTGCATGAAGACCAGACAACACCACTGGTTGCCCTCAATATACTGTACAAAGTCGGAGCGCGGGACGAAGATGAATCGCGCACCGGATTTGCACACTTGTTCGAGCATCTGATGTTTGGTGGTTCCGTCAATATTCCCAACTACGATGAACCGCTACAGATTGCCGGAGGAGAAAACAACGCCTTCACCAACAATGATATCACCAACTACTACCTCACTATTCCCTCACAAAATCTCGAAACAGCTTTCTGGCTCGAGAGCGACCGGATGCTGAGTCTGGCCTTTACTGAAAAGAGTCTGGAAGTACAACGAAGCGTGGTCATTGAAGAATTCAAACAACGTTATCTCAACCAGCCTTACGGAGATGTATGGCTCGAATTGCGCCCATTGGCATTTAAAGTACATCCTTACCGTTGGGCCACCATCGGAAAAGAGATTTCGCATATTGAAGACGCCACACTTGAAGACGTAAAAGCCTTCTTCAAAAAATGGTATGCACCCAACAATGCCATTCTCACCATTGCCGGAAACTGCACTACCGCTACAGCAAAAGCACTCTGCGAAAAATGGTTCGCACCCATCCCCGCAGCCAATATTCCCGCCAGAAATCTTCCTGTAGAACCAAAACAAACAGAGCGACGTGAACTGGAATTGCACAGAGAAGTTCCCAATTCACATATCTACATGACCTGGCATTGCTGTTCCCGCACTGATGAAGCCTTTTATGCCACTGATTTATTATCCGACATTTTATCCAGAGGAAAATCAGCACGCTTATACCAGCAATTGGTAAAAGAAAAAAACATCTTCACCGATATCCACGCTTATCTCATGGGCGATCTCGACAAAAGTTTATTCCTGATCGAAGGAAAACTGGTGAAAGGAATTTCCATGGAACAAGCAGAAGCAGCTATCTGGGAAGAACTGGAAAAAATCAAAGCCGGCATCGACGAAAAAGAACTCGAAAAAGTCAAACATAAAGCAGAAGCATCGCAAGAGTTTTCAGAGATGGGAATCGGCAACAAGGCCTTAAATCTCGCTTATTACGAATTACTCGGTGACGCAGATCTCTGCAACCGGCAATCGGATCATTACAATAAAGTAACTGCTGCAGAAATCACCGGAGTTGCTCAACAAATATTGACACATGAAAATTGTTCCGTTTTAAAATACCACGCAAAAGCATGAACACACCTGACAGACTTATCGCCCCACCCATCGGACTACCTGAAGAAATTAAAATCAGTCCGGCTGAAATAAAGCAACTCAGCAACGGCACACCCCTCTACCTGATCAAGGCTGGTACACAGGATGTGGTTAAAGTAGAACTCATCTTCTCTGCCGGTAATATTTCCTCCTCACAAAGCCTGTTGGCTGCAGCATCCAGCGACCTGCTTGATGAAGGCACATCGAAATACAATAGTGCCGAACTCGCCGAAGCACTTGATTATTACGGCGCCTATCTTCAAACAGAAAACGGAGCCGACTGTGCCAGCGTATCGTTGTTTTCACTCAATAAATTTGTTGGAGATACATTGCCCTATCTCATCGATCTCCTCACAGACCCTGTTTATCCGGAAAAAGAAATCAGCACTTACAGAACACAAGGGAAACAACGATTGGCAGTTGGGCTAAACAAAGTAGATTTTCTGGTGAGACGACATTTTATGCAGGCATTGTATGGTGACCAACATCCTTACGGAAGAATTTCACATCCGGAAGATTACGATGCATTAAACACCAAAGCACTAAGGTCATTTTATGATCAGCATTACCGGAAAGGATTAAAAGCCATCATAATATCGGGACAACCGGATGCCACAACAATTTCGGCCATCCAAAAATCGATAGAATCAGCAGGTTTCAGCAGCAGTGAATTGCCTGAATTCAACCTAACGTTACCGGCACCCCGAAAACAACTGGTTGAAAAGAAAGATGCCATTCAATCTGCCATTCGCATCGGAAGACGTTTATTCAACCGCAAACACCCTGACTATTTCACCTTTACAGTTTTAAATACGATACTCGGAGGTTACTTCGGATCACGGTTAATGTCCAATATTCGCGAAGACAAAGGCTACACCTACGGAATCGGCTCCGGGCTTGTTAGTCATCACGATGATGGGTATTTTTTCATCAGCACGGAGGTTGGAGCGGATGTGAGAGTAGCTGCCATCAAAGAAATTTACTTCGAATTGCGTCGTTTACGAGACGAAGAAGTCCCTATGGATGAGTTGAACCTGGTAAAAAATTACCTCGTAGGCTCATTCCAGCGAAGCATTGATGGACCATTTGCACAGGCTGACCGACATAAAATTTTATGCCTCAACAACCTCGACACCGGCTATTATGAAAACTACCTGCGCACGATTAAAAATGTCACCCCGAAAGACATCCGGGAATGCGCCGAAAAGTACCTTCAGGAAGACGAACTCACCGAAATTGTAGCCGGGAAATAAAGCAAAACAGTTCTCCCCTGATCCGGTAAATTGATCAGGGGAGAATTGCTGATTCATCCAATCCCCGTAGAATCAGTGCACTTTCGCCAAAAAACTTACATATAGATTTCAAAAAATCTTACGCGTTCAAGGCTATTTCCTTTTTGCTTGAACCAACGTGGAAAACCTGGGAAAGAGGCAATCCCACTTTAATGTAATTTACTTATTTTCAATTAAATAAATAATATTTTCTATATCAAACCTTACCCGTTTTATCAACATTTTTTCCCTTTTGGGAAGTTTTGCAAAATGAAGAAGGCGTTTTTCGTGGTTTTCATTGACGGAAAACCGTTTGTAGAAACAGAGAATCTTTCATAAATTTGAGCCTCACGCGTTATCCAAGCCCATGAAAAGAATTTTATTCCTCGTACTGCTGCTGACATTCGGTTGGAGTACTCACACACAAGCATCCCACCTTATGGGTGGTGAAATCACCTGGGAATGTTTTAAAACAGGTCCCAATGTTGGAAAATTCCAATTCAAGGTAAAGTTATACCGCGACTGTAACGGCGTACAGGGTCCCGGGGCATTAACCCTAAGCACCAATGCTCCCGGTTTTGCAGGTGGAATCAACTGTGCTCTTCAGACCCAAACCGATATTTCACCGGTGGGTCCGGGATGTCCCACTTGTATAAATCCGATGGGATATGCCAACGCGGTAGAGGAGTTTGTTTACCTCTCCGGGTTCATAAACATCACTGGAGTTCCTCCTGCAGGTGGCTGGTATTTTGCGTATACCGATTGTTGCCGAAATGGAGCGATTACAAATCTTGCAGCAGGATCGGGCTGGTTTACACTGCGGGCAATCATGTTTCCATACAACGCGACCAATACAAATCCATGTTTTGATTCATCCCCACAATTTGCTGAGCGTCCACAATTAAGTACCTGTACCGGAAACACCACTTCCTATAACCACAATGCTATTGACGTTGATCTGGATTCGTTGGTATATGACTGGGGTCGTCCATTGGATAACACGCCTTACCCCGGAAGTACTACAAACTATCCTTACAATCCAAATTATACCTTTAACAGCCCACTTCCCGGGCCAGCACAAAATGCAGGAAATATCGCAGCGGTGATGAATCCGATTAACGGAGTTGTAACATTTACATCCTTTACCGCCGGAGCATTTATAACAGTAACCAAGGTAACCGCATACAAGTGTAACATCAAAGTTGCAGAGGTCTATCGCGAGATTCAGATTGCACTGATAGCAGGTTGTATTATCAGCCCGACTTTAGGAAACAATACCCCACCGGATGTAACGGACGCTTTACTGAATCCAATCAGTCAGATCATTGATACAGTTTATGCCGGAGATACAGTAGAGTTGGATCTGTTCGGACAGGATTTTGAAGCACAGGCACCTGGAACGGCCCCGTTGGTCTTCCAACAGATTGCGCTTTCAGCCACAGGACCTATGTTCGGGACCAATTTCACCAATGAAGCTGCCGGATGTCCCTATCCACCCTGTGCGGTGATTAACTCATTTACCAACCAACCCACGGGACTCATTGATACGGTCCCGCCAATAGCACCGAAATTCTTCCCCGGATTCATCAGTTTCAGGTTCAGATGGATAACGGATTGTAATCACCTGGATAAAACTTTAGGTTGTGTCACTGCAAAATCGGTCTACAACTTTGTATTTAAAGTCTTCGACAACTTCTGTCCGAGTCCGGCTGTAAACTTTAACACCCTCACCATTGTAGTTCTTGCCCCACCACCCGTTGGAGGAGCCAGAATGAAATGTGCAGATGTATTACCAAACGGAAATGTAAATCTGACCTTCCTTCCGCCGGTTGATACAGGAGAAGCCGATACAAATCAGTTCTTCAAAAAATTCTATGTCTACAGATCCGCAACCGGAACTGCAGGCCCCTATGCGCTGATCGATAGTTTGGAAGGATTTAAAATCACCAACTACGACACCGTCATCACCTATCTGGACGGAACTGCCAATGCAAATGCAGGTTCGGTTTCTTATTATCTCACCACCCGATCCGGTTGCGACATCCTTGACCGGGAAGTCAGTGATACCATCAGTACGATGTATCTGAATGTAACACAAGTTGGGTCAGATGCATCATTAACGTGGACGCCTTTGTCGACACCGCTTCATCCGTCAACAACCAGAAAATATTATGTATACCGGGAATCACCACCTGCCGGTTCCGGAATCTGGTCATTGATAGATTCCACCACCAGTCTCACCTACTTAGACCCCGTCTCTGTATGTGACGACTCCATCAACTACCAGATCCGCGTCAGAGATACTTCTGTTGCCAACTGTACCTCGAGGTCCAATATTGACGGAGCCCGACTTCAGTCTGCAATACCAAATATTACCTCACCTTCACTTCGATGTGTCAGTGTATTAGCAAATGGAGATATCCGACTAAATTGGGTAGGATCGATTGACACTGCCCAATATTTCGCCGGATACAATGTATATCAAGCTACTAATCCCGCCGGACCATTTACGAATATTGGATTTGTCTCTAATTACAACGCCAACACATTTACGCATATCGGGGCCAACGGGCAGACTGTCATCAACTATTATTACCTCACAACTTCAGCAGGATGTGATGCTGCAAGCGTAGATGAATCTACTCCACCGAGTGATACGCTGGCTTCCATGTTGCTCACAGCCAATAATCCAACTGTAGGTTTTGCCAATATTTCGTGGACCCCACTAAGCACTCCTTTACCAGCTACTTCCACCGGTATTTATAATGTGTATCGACGAATTCCTCCAACAGTTGCATGGACGCTCATTGGAGATACAACAGGTTTATCTTACCAGGATACGATCGTTTTTTGCGACACCATTATAGAATACATGGTTGAAATTGCTGACGGTTCCGGATGTATTTCTACCTCATCAATAGATGGCAACAACTTCACCTCAGTAGGAGATATCATCGACAATGCCGAGTTACGTTGTCTGGCAGTACAGGCCAACGGAGATGTACAACTCTCCTTCATCCAGCCTGCCGATCCGAACAACTTCTTTGCTGCTACTGAAATTTATCATTCAAGCACACTCGCCGGACCTTATACTCTCGTTGGAACGGTGACCAATATTGCCACTACAACCTGGACACATGTCGGCGCCAATGCGAATACTGCAAATCAATACTATTATGTAAAGACGAGATCAGGATGTGATGGATTACAGGTAAACGGATTTACCAGTGATACATTGCGAACTATATTGCTCACTGTCAGCAATGCCAACTTAGGTTTTGCCGATCTCACCTGGAACAATATGCATACACCTGCATTGGCCAGTGCACCCGGCCCCTACAGAGTAATGCGCAGATCAACAGGTGTCGGTGTTTATGTACAGATTGGAACAACAAACAACCTGACATTCCGTGATACTATTTCCACCTGCAATGTTCCATTTGAATACCGCATTGAACTGGATGACAACATGCCTTGCACCAGCATCAGCTCAGCAGATAATGATGTCTTCACCTATGTAGGAAACATTATTGGTAATCCAACATTACGTTGCGTAAGTGTACTTGCCAACGGAAACATCACCCTCACCTGGGAAAATCCGGTACCATCCAGCTTCACCAACTTCAACGAATATGAAATCTGGAGAAACGGTGGTGCAGGATTTACTATCCTCGACTCAGTATCCAACAGTGCACAAGGAACATTTACGGATATAACCGCCAATGGTAATATTCAGCCTTACTCTTATTATTTGGTTACACAGAGTGGATGTACCGGACAAGCCACCAACGGCAGCACCGGAAATACATTAAGTTCCATTTACCTCACTGCAGCCGGAGTACTCGGACAAGCCAACTTAAACTGGACTCCATTATCGACGCCGCTTCCTGCAACTTCTACAATTGGACAGTACACCGTTTACTCTACCTACAATGCACCGGGAACGATGCAGTTATTAGGTGATACAGTTCAACTGGTATATTTCCAGAACATCCTTGATTGCGACACCACATTAAGTCATGAAATCAGAGTAGATGACAACTTCGGATGTACATCAAAAAGTAACATCACTACCGGCAATTACACCTTCACAGGAAACATCGTCAACAATCCGGACTTACGTTGTGTAAGTGTGCTTGCCAACGGACAGATTCAGCTCACGTGGATTACACCTACAGGATCAAATGATGAATTCAACGAGTTCGAAATTTACCGTGACAACGGAACCGGATTTGTATTGTATGATTCTGTCAGCAACTTCAACCAGACAACCTGGACCGATGCCTTTGCAAACGGAAACAACCAATCGTACGCATATTACATGCGATCACAATCCGGATGTACAGGACAACTTGACAACGGAGCTACCAGCGCTACACTCAACAGCATCTACCTGACCAGCTCAGCAGCCACACTCGGACAAGCAAACCTCAACTGGAATGCCATGCCATTGTTGGCTACTTCTGCTGCAACAGGATATAATGTATGGTCGAGTTACCCAAGCGGAGCAGCATTGTCTGTCATCAGCTCAACACTAGCAACAACTGCATCTGAAGCCATCAGTGATTGCGACACAACATTGCGTCACCAGATCTCAGTAGCAGACAACTCCGGTTGTGTAAGTTTATCGAACGTTG
The DNA here is from genome assembly GCA_044341715.1 of Bacteroidia bacterium. Classification (GTDB taxonomy): domain Bacteria; phylum Bacteroidota; class Bacteroidia; order AKYH767-A; family OLB10; genus JAJTFW01. The sequence goes on from JBIIRF010000035.1 coordinate 12,112, forward strand.
ATACAAACACCTTCACATGGATCGGAAACATAGTTAACAATCCTGATTTACGTTGTGTAAGTGTACTCGCCAACGGACAAGTACAACTCACCTGG
>JBIIRF010000258.1:0-4135 GCA_044341715.1 Bacteroidia bacterium
TCCTCGTTCGAATGGACGGGGATCTCGCCTTTTATACCTTTTGTTAAACTGATCGAATAATTAAATTGTCCTTTTCTGGAAAGACAGAACTTCCGTACATCATTTCAGCCAACAAACTAATGCCCTTTTGTTACGATCACCTTTTAAAGATTGACATTGGCTAATCACTATTCTAGCTCATCACGGAAACAGAGGTATTCTAAGTACATTAATACTTGATTTACAGGCATTTAATCTGCTCATCATTAAGCCTGTTTTTTTTACTTATTCATCCTTCGGGATTCTTTCTTTTTCCGAAATTCGTAGCATATAAACGCTATGTCAGTCCTCATTGCCCCTTCTATCCTCAGCGCCGACTTCGGCAACATCGAACGTGATGTAAAAATGATCAATGAAAGTCGTGCCGATTGGTTTCATGTTGATGTGATGGATGGTGTTTTTGTGCCGAATATTTCCTTTGGATTTCCTGTTCTAAAAGCAATAAAGAAACATGCGCGTAAACCGTTGGATGTTCATCTGATGATAGTGGAACCGGATAAATATTTAGCTGCATTTGCTGATGCGGGAGCTGCTATTATTTCTGTTCACTACGAAGCCTGTACACATCTTCACCGGACAATCCAAAGCATGCGCCAGCTGGGTGTGCTTGCCGGTGTTGCAATTAATCCGCACACTCCTGTTTCGTTGTTATCAGAGGTTATTGCACAGATTGATGTAGTAGTAGTAATGTCAGTTAATCCCGGATTTGGCGGACAACGTTTTATTAAAAACACCTACAGTAAAATCGACGACCTGCGCAACCTGATTATCCAGAAAAATTCTTCTGCTAAAATCGAAATTGATGGAGGCGTAGATATAAAAAACGCTCCTGAACTTATTCGTGCAGGAGCAGATATTTTAGTAGCAGGCAATACAGTTTTCAGTGCTGAATCGCCTATCGAAATGATAGCCCGATTAAAGGAATCAGAAAACGCTATTGCTTAATACTATTGTTTTATCAGGCAATATAATCGCTGAGGTATTCGAATCGCTCAGTTAATTTTCCGGATTTAGCAATCGTTGCTCTTTCAATCAGTCCATCATCTTCTCCTACTAAAAACGGAATCACTCTTTCCATAAGATGCTTTCCAAAACCTTCTGATGCATCTCGTGGTAATTCACAAGGCAGGTTGTCAATTGCCATTACTGTAATCGTTGCAGGTGCAAAAGGCTCCTCTATGCGCTCTGAATTCGGATTGTACCCATAGAACTTATCTTCGATTGTAGTAGCTCTTGTAGTTGACGGGATACTTCCATTGATATCACAGGTAACGTCTGCGATTACACTGATATGAAATTTAGGATCGCGCATCTGCTCCTTCGTAAACAATACTGCAGCTTTTGGATCCCAAAACGTACAATGAATCAACAAATCACAGAAGCTGGCGAAGGAATTGTTCGAGGCAAAATGACAATCAAATTTTTCCGGATGCTGATAGAAATCCTGATTGCTATAGACAGTTCCATCTTTTCTGCGATAATAATCTTCTGAATGCAATTGCACATACACTGCTTCACGGAATGAATAATTCAGAAACTCATAAGTTGTCACTTTACGTAACCCAAGTACTCCAAGAACCTCCAATGCACCATTTGCTACGCGTCCGCCACCTGTTACAACAATTTTAATATTTGGCAGATTGATACGTTCCAACTCTTTAAACATTTCCTTCTTATCATGGCAGAGATGAGCTGGTTTAATTTCAAAAAGTCCATATTTCATTCCGTACGCCATAATCCCATTGTAAGCACCAACGAGTCCGGCATAACGGCCAAATCCAATTACACGATGTCCCAAATTATCTACGAGACATTCATAATCGATCAACTGAATTTTATTTTCTATAACCGCCTTCAATAACTTCTTATTATGCGGTTGTTTTTTGATGGTATGAGAGAAGAAGAGGTATTTTTTTCCGGGGATCATACACTCTACCGGCACTTCTTTCACTCCCATCAGCACATCACAATCACTGAGATCTTCCTGCAATAAAATACCATGTTTCCGATACTCTTCGTTCGTATAACAACGAAACTCACTCGGCTGCACAGCAATTTGTAATCCGGGATACTCTTCCAGTAAATATTTACATTGAACGGGTGTAAATGGAACGCGCTTGTCGTGAGGAACTTTCTCTTCTCTGATGATGCCAATTTTCATAGGCCGCAAAGGTAGTGAAATACCAGCCTTTCCTCCTAGAAAAACCGCATTAAAGTGCTATAAACCTGTCAATTATCAGACTCAGGATTTGATTCCTCTTCGATTAAGTTCCTTTTGGAAGCGGCGGGCGTTGAGCAGATGCTGATCATAGGATTTAGCAAACGAATGATAGCCGGAAAAATCCTCCCGGGCACAAAAGAATAAATATTCATGATGTGAATAATTCAAAACAGCATCAATGGAAGAAATGGAGGGCATACATATAGGTCCCGGAGGAAATCCTGAATACATATATGTGTTATAAGGCGAATCAATTTCCTTATGCTCATTCAATACTCTTCGAATCGTAAAATCTCCTGCGGCATATACCAATGTTGGATCTGCTTCCAGTTTCCATCCTTTCAGATATCGGTTCATATATACTCCTGCAATCGTGGGACGTTCGTCTTTTTTCCTCGACTCCTGTTCAACAATGCTGGCCAATACACTCACCTGTACCTGCGACAACCCGATACGGGCAGCCTTTTCTTTGCGATTACTGTTCCAGAATTTTTTATACTCTGTGGCCATTCTTTCGTAAAATTCTTCTGCAGATGTATTCCAGAAAAACTCATACGTGTTGGGGATTAAAATACTCAAACTACTTTCTTTCGTGAATCCGTATTTCTGCTGGAAAGATTCATCGCGAAGTAAAAAAATGATTGATGCTGAATCTGCTTCGATCTTACCTCCTACTACACCTGCCAGTTCTTCTGCAGTACGGATATTACTAAATGTAAGTTTAACAGGAGTCTGTTTCCCGGAACGAAGTAGTGAGATCAACTCACGATTACTCATTCCTTTTCGGATCTGGTATTTTCCCGGCTTTACATTTGAAGAATATTTCATTTGTTCTGCTACCCATTGAAAGGAGGCACTGTTCCGAAGCAATCCATCTTTATCCAAAATCCGCATCACATCTACAAAGGATGATCCTGTAGGTATATATACAAACTTCGTATCTGATTTTGTGAGATGAACATTTGGCGAAAACACTTTATTATAGAAAGACCATACTGTCAATCCAGCCGACAATAAAATCACTGCGCCAAAAGCGATCAGGAGTCGTTTGAATCCAGGGCTCATCTTTTTTCCTTTCTTCTTTGCCATCAGATTGTATTTAGTCTGCTCAGTGCTTGTTTTGCCTGAACATTTTCCGGATTAATTTTCAGAATTTTCAGTACCAGCTTTCTTGCTTCAACGGTATTGCCTTCAACGAGAAATACAGCAGCTTTATTGAGTAAGCCCTGCTCATAGTCTGGATCCAGCCTCAACGATTTATCAATTAACTGATGCGCGGCTGATGTATTTCTATCGCGCAACAATACCAGATATCCATGATTACTCCATGCAGGAGCAAACTCCGGATGTTCTTTATTGATCTGTGCATAGAGCTTCGCTGCTTCATACAATTGTTGATGTTCTGCGAGATCACCTGCATATTTGTTTGCAAACTCTGCATGCAATGGCGCCAGCTCATACGCCCTTTTAAACCATTGGCCGGCTAACGGACTCTCATTACTTTTCTTCAACAATTCAGCGATCCGGTAGGCCGTCCATGCATCTTTGTTATCATAACTTTTAGAAACCACGAGACTCAACGCATCTGGAACACTCCGCAGGTATTTTTGTAAAGTTAAAACATCATTTCGCAAATAGGCAATATGCACCAATGCACTGAAATTTGTCCGGATTTCAGCAGTAGATTTATCCGAAAGAAGTTGCATTGCAGAATCGAGCAAACTAATTTCAAATCCAAATTTTTCTACATATTGGATATATGCCTGTGCTTTAGTTTTATTATCGACTGTTGGATTGTTAATGCAATTAATCCCCAGAAATTTCTTGAGTCCTTCTTTTGTAATAACCGGACGATGTAACCCGATCCGGTGATCA
>JBIIRF010000029.1:0-13205 GCA_044341715.1 Bacteroidia bacterium
TCTCCACTTGCGCTGGCTTTCGATAGCGCTTTCCTGTTGTCGTTGTCGGCTTTGTTTTATCTCCCGGCAGTGATTTTGTTTATCTTCTACTTCTTATGCATCATCATCCTTCGTCCTTTTTCCTGGCGGGAATGGATGGCGGGAATTTTCGGATTGTTGTTCCCGTTCTTTTTTGCTTTTTTATATTATTTCCTGCGGGATGAATTGCAGTTGTTTTATGATCGGGTGTTTGTTTCGGGTATCAAGCGGCAGATCGATTTGCAGCATTTCTTTACCATTAGTTATACCTTGAGTATTGCGATTGTGGGTGTGCTGTTTTTACTTTCATTATTGCGCCTACAGACAAACTATTTCAAAAATGTGACCAAGTCGCGATTGATTCAGCAGTTACTCGTGTTGATGATTCCGGTTTGTCTGCTCTCTGTACTAGTGTCGCGCGATGAGCTCCTGTTTCGTTTCAATACTATCGCACTTCCGCTTTCTGTGTATCTTTCCTATTACTTCCTTACTGCCAAAAAAATATGGATGGCGGAGTTGTTTTTCCTGTTACTCCTCTCCAGCTGGATTTACAACTACTTTATCATTCAATAACCGGAATGTGGATGCTGGAAAGCAGTCTTTATTTTGAAATGTATTTTGCTTTGTAAAAGTTGAACGCTGTCTTCGATCAAACGTTCTTTTTAAATCGTAATATGCGTTTCTATTTTGCTCCCTGATTAAACTCGAATACAAATTTGGCCGGTTCGTCGGGTGAAATGACGAGTGGAATCTTATTGTTTCGTTCAACTACTACAAAATTGGAGCGTCGGGTGCATTGCCAGTTCATTTTGCCAATATGTTTGGTGTAATAACGGCCGGTATATCCGAAAAGTCCTCCGTTTCCGAAAGTGCGGATGGCCCAATTGAGTTCCTTGGTGTCGGGCATGCGTACATTGGCAATTTCTGAGAGAGGAATACGTAATGGAGCAACCATACGACCAATAAATAGATACTCCTTGTCGAATCCGTAGGCACGTGGTGACAATAAATAAAACACAATCATTAGTAGAAGCAATACTGCTCCGGCAGATTGCAATATGAAACTACCCTCTCTGTCTTCCATGAAAGCAAGATTGGGTCCGATCAATAGGAATAATCCGAAAAGCAGCACATTAATAGAGATGAGAATCGAAACTTTATCAAGTTTGCAGGTGAAAGTTTTCATGTTGCTGTCGTTCTAATGGAATAATGTGTGATACTATTTTCCGCTGTTATAGATTTTAAGCAGCATTTCGTTGGTCTCATTTTTCTTGAGCTCATCGAGGTGTTTGGCTGCATATGCTCTGTATCCTTCCCATAGTGTCGATGTGGCGGTGTCTCCGGCTTTGGCTGCTGTTTTGGATTCTTCTGCAGCATGATTGCCGTATTCTGCCAATGCTTGAACTGCTGCAAGTCTTACGATCCAGTTTTCTGCAGCTTTGCCGGTGGTGTAAATATCAACAATTCCGTTTTCAATATTTTTCTTTTCTGTGCAGCGCTGTAGGAATTTTCCGTATTGCTGAAGTCGGTTGTATGTGGAGAATCCGCTGCTGCTGTCGAGTGCTTTCTTCATGAATACAGCCTGATTATCGCCACCATGCTTGGCATAAAGTCCGGCGAGAATGGCATTCATTCTGTCGTGGTTGCTTCCTTCCTGTTTTGCTGCCAGTTTCAATGCGGCTTCTTTGTCACGTGCTGCCAGTGCATTGAATGCAGTTCCGCATACGTCGAAAGAGGAGTCGGTAGTGGTATTCTGGAAAAACATGACGAGGTCTTCATCTTTAAAATTAGCCTCAAGTGCAGATACTGCTTCTTCACGTACAGCAGATTTCGGATCGTTGAGTGCGATGTTCATGAGTGTTTTCCGGGTGGATTCGCGATCATCACCGGTGCAGAGTGGTTCTATTTTAGCAACTGCATTTTGTCGGATTTTCCAGTGCCGGTCTTTTAATCCATCGCGGATGATTTGTGCTTCCGGTGTTCCTGCTTTGTATTCTTTGGCGATGGCCGTTAATGCATCAAAGCGATCCTGGAACAATGGTGCAGTCCTGTACATGGCGATCCATTCTTCGTTGGTATGGTTCTCGTTTTTGACACCTACCAGAATCTTATCAGCATCGAAGTTGATGAAGTCAGGTTTCGCGCTGCAGGTGAATTGGAATGTTTCTGCTTTTTTGGAGAGTAAGATTTTTTCTCTTCTTGCTTTTCCGTTTTCGTAGATGTCAACTGCCAGAGGCATGCGATACAAAGGCGACTCCTGCAGATCCTGTGTTTGTTCAACGGCTACTGATGCAACGCGGCTGGTTTCATCCCATTTGTACTTTATGTCGAGTACAGGATGACTTTTGTTAAGGAACCATTCGTTGAAGAACCAGTTGAGGTCTTGTCCGGTTACTTCTTCAAAGGCAAGTCGTAACTGATGTACTTCTACATTTTTGAATTTGTTGCTTTCGAGATAGAGTTTTAATCCGGCAAAGAAGGCATCGTCGCCAATGGTGTATCGTAACATGTGGAGGATGCATCCGCCTTTCTGGTACGAATGGCGATCGAACATGTCTTCTCTTGAATCATAGTAGAAGCGAATGAGATCTACTTTTTTCGTTTTTGATTCGCGGAGATAAGCGTTGAGATCGTTGAGTCGGCCGAGATCAGCTTCTTCACGTCCGTATTTATACTCGTTCCAGAGATATTCTCCGTAAGTTGCGAATGATTCGTTGAGCGGAATATTCGACCATGATTCACAGGTTACATAATCTCCAAACCAATGATGGAAAAGTTCATGTGAAACTACATCTTCATTGGTGCCATCCAGTAATTCACGCTCATCCTGTTGCAGAAATTCTCCGTGTATAGTGGCTGTGGTGTTTTCCATCGCACCACTTACATAGTCACGAACTACTACTTGTGAATACTTGGCCCATGGATAATCAACGCCCATTTTTTTGGAGAAGAATTCCATCATTTCAGGTGTATTTCCGAATATCTTTCGGGCAACACGCTCATATTCTTTTTCTACATAATAACTTACTTCACGGTCGCGCCATTTATCAGTGACCACACTGTAAGGTCCAATAGCCATCATAACGAGATAGGGTGAGTGAGGAAGTTCCTGGCGCCAGGTATCAGTACGGGTTCCGTCGGTATTGACTGTGCTGCTGATCATTAACCCATTTGAAAGCGTATTGTATTCATTGTCGATGGTGATCTTTATCTCCTGCGTCATCTTTTGGTTTGGCACATCAATGGTGGGGAACCATACTGAGTTGGCCTGTGTTTCGCCTTGTGTCCAGATCTGACGTGGTTTGTTTTTTTCCTTCCCATCCGGATTGATGAAGTAAAGTCCTTTGTCGCTATTGATCGCCTGACTGCCTCCGATTTCTTTCAGTTCGTCGGGTCGTGCAACATAATCAATGAATAAACGGAAAGCTTCTCCGCCTTTGTATTCGCGGTCCATTTGAATATGTAGCGAGTCGTTGGCGTGTTCAAATATGAGTGGCAAGGTATCTTTTCCGGTTATCAGTCCAACCTTGTTAATCTGCATGCCTCTTGCATTCAGCCAAACATCTTTCATGGGATAAAAATGTGGTTTCAGAGAAACAGATTCTTTTCCGTACAGATATCGTTTACTCCAGTCGAATCGCACATCCAGATCCATATGAATCAGGTCGTGCCGGCGGGTGATAGATGCACGGTATTCTTCTGCTTCAGGATCGCCGGGAGTGATATGTATTTCCGGGAAATTTCTGACTTCGGTTTTTGGCTGATTGTTGTTCTTGCAGGAGCTCCATAACAGGATAGCGGCAAGCACGGGGAGGGAATAGTATTTTTTCATAATCGGCAATGTCAAAATTAAGGTGTTTGAAGCATTTATCCCGGAGAATTAGACCAATCCGCTTCTGTAAACGACCAATTCAGGGCTTCTTTGGTACGTATTCACCCGATTTAGGGATAAGGGAGATGAAAAAAGCCACCCGTCGTTAAACAGATGGCTTGAAAGGGGGATGGGTAGTTTAGTGTAATTGGAAGGAAATTGGTAAATTGTATTGTACATTCACCGGTTCTCCGTTTTGCATTCCGGGATTCCATTTGGGCATATTGCGTATGGCTTTGATGGCAACCTCTTCACATCCGCCACCTATGCCACGCAATAGTTCTACATTGACTACTTCTCCACTTTTATTGACTACAAACTTGACGTACACTGTTCCGGTTATCCCTTCTTCACGGGCTGCAGCAGGGAATTTGATAGTCTTGCGCAGATATTCCATCATCGCTTCTTCTCCTCCTACGAATGATGGCATTACTTCAGCCCATTTCATTACTTCTTGTCCGCCTCCGGAAGGCTTAGTTACAGGAAGTGGTTCTGTAGTATTGGTGCTGTCACTTTTATTGGTTTTGGTGGCAACTACAGTATTGCTGAGCTGATCCTGAGTTTTAATATTGCTGCTGTCGTTGTCACTGACTTTAAGGTTGGTAAATTGTTCAGTGGGACCTGCCGGCGTAGTTTTACTCTTAAATTCTTCTTTCGGTTCGTCTTTTTTCTGTGCAAAGACCTCTTCCTTAGGGTCGATAGTCATTAGGTCAACCACCACTTCTCTTACCCGTTCTCCCGTGCTGATTTTTTCGGGATAAATCCAGGCTAAAATGGTTGGCGTGAGGGCCAGTAACATAGCAAATGTAAGTGTGGAGAGAAAGGCGAACAGAATGGTCCTGTTGTACCTGCGGCGGATGAGGTAGGCGCCGTAGTCATGGTTTCTGTTTTCAAACACAATTTCAAGTCGTTCCTGTGCAATGGGGTCGTCCCAGTTTTTTCCGAAGATGTTCATAGTCGTTCTTGTTAGGTATTTATAGGTGAACGATGCCCGGGCGGCGAAAATTCCATATTCGGGTCAGTGAATTGTCATTTGTTTGACATCCCCATGACAGAAAAAACCGCTTTCGGGGCATGGGGAAATGTCCTACTTTTGTAATCCCAAACTTCAGAACTATGTATATCGGTTTATTACACTTCCACAGCCTCTTGCGCTGGATATTATTAATCCTGTTGATCACCGTTGTGATTAAGGCTCTTCAAGGTCGTTCAGGCGGAAAGGCCTTTGGTCCTGGTGATAAAAAATTATCCTTGTTTACACTCATTTCTGCTCACCTGCAATTGTTGTTCGGTGGCGTATTGTATACAGTTAGTCCCGTGGTTCAGCAGGCATTGCAGAATATGGGCGCCACAATGAAGGATAGTGTGAACCGTTATTGGGCTGTAGAACACATTATAATGATGATCGTGGCTATCGCATTGCTTACTGTCGGACATATCAAAGCCAAAAAAGCTTCCTCCGATCAGGACAAGTACAAAGCACAGGCCTTGTATTTCACCATAGCACTTATTCTTATTCTTATTTCTATTCCCTGGCCGTTCAGAGAAGTTGGTATGGGAAGAGGCTGGTTCTAAGAAAGTATAATGGTTGCATCTGTTCGCAACTTTGCATTCTTACGGAACGGCATCATCATTCTAAAAACACTATTACTTGCCGCATACTCCACTTGATTTAACCAAAGTAGCTGAAAGGGTCATCCTTATTGGCTTGATAACCCGTACGCAGGATACAGAGAAAGTAACCGAGTACCTCGATGAATTGGCATTCCTTGCCGAAACAGCGGGTGCTGTAACAATCAAGCGGTTTACACAGAAACTCGACCATCCCGATTTTAAAACCTTTGTCGGGAAAGGGAAGATGGAGGAGATCATAACGTTCATTAAAGCCAATGATATTCAGATTGCCATCTTCGATGATGAACTAACGCCATCGCAGTTACGAAATATCGAAAAAGTGATCGGTTGCAGAGTATTGGATCGCACCACATTGATACTCGATATTTTTGCAAAGCGAGCCCGTACTGCACAAGCGCGGACGCAGGTGGAGTTGGCGCAGTACAAGTATCTCCTGCCACGCCTCACCCGGATGTGGACCCACCTTGAGCGACAGAAAGGTGGTATCGGCTTACGTGGTCCGGGTGAAACCGAAATTGAAACCGACCGTCGTGTAATTCGTGATAAACTGGCACGACTTCGGGAACGTCTTGCAGAAATAGATAAGCAAAGTGTAACACAACGCAAACGTCGTTCGGAGATGGTACGTGTGGCACTTGTGGGTTATACCAATGTCGGGAAAAGTACCCTGATGAATCTGCTCAGTAAGAGTGAAGTTTTTGCAGAGAATAAACTTTTTGCAACACTCGATACAACAGTACGGAAAGTTGTAATAGAGGATATTCCGTTTTTATTATCAGACACTGTTGGGTTCATCCGGAAGTTACCACATGATCTTGTGGAGTCTTTCAAATCAACACTCGATGAAGTGCGTGAAGCAGATATCCTGGTACATGTCGTTGATATTTCGCATCCGAATTTTGAAGAGCATATCACGGTCGTAAACGAAACGTTACAGGAGATTGGTGCATTGGATAAACCGGTGTTGCTCGTCTTCAATAAAATTGATGCATACAAGCACGTGCATCTGGATGAGGATGATTTATCTGAACGTGGTCCCGAACACCTCACCCTCGATGAATTGAAAAAGTCATGGATGGCCCGGGGAGCAAACCCTGTTATCTTTATTTCCGCCGTTGAAAAACAAAACATCCAGGAACTCCGCGCCGCAATGATGGGACTCGTAAAACAAATTCACTTTATCCGTTACCCCAACAACAAACTTCCTGATTACCTCTACGATCAATCAACCCCGGATGCAGAGTAGCCGTAGGCTACTGGCCTCTAGCCTCTAGCTGTTGGCCTCTAGCCTCTATGTTAAAGCCTAAAATACGTTGACCGATGGTAGACCAGGGAGGGTCAGATTATTTGAGTGTGTTTGTGTCATAATTGAAATTTTGTATTCTGGCTCGGAAAAGTAATAGTGAGGTTTTTATTGTACTCAGTTATTCGTTTGTATCCGTTTGTATTCGTTTGTATCCATTTGTTTGACGATTTCTTCTTAAAGTGGGTGTAGTTTTGCAATAAAAAAGATGAAAGATTTTAAAAAACTCAATGTTTGGGTGAGAGGATTGGATATTGCAGTGAGAGTGTACAAGGTTTGTCAATGTATGTCTTCCGGAAATCAATATTCACTAGGGGCTCAAATTAAAAAATCTGCAGTTTCTATTCCATCAAATTTAGCCGAAGGTTCATCACGGAGAACAGATAGAGACAAGTATCGATTCGCTGAAATTGCACTTGGTTCTGCTTTCGAATTAGAAACTCAGTTATTAGTGGGAGTAAAGGCTGGTGTTATAGATGATGAGGATGCTTTGAAAGTGATGGACGAATTGAAAGAACTGCAAGCATCCATCTATAAGTATATGAATGCACTAAAAATGACGTTTGACTTCTCTTTAAAAGTTACAATAGGTATCATTCTTGGTGCATCAATTATGTTCGCATTTGTTAAACTCAACTTATGCTAGTTTAACAATCAGATCATTCATGCATCATTAATCATACATCATTAATCATACATCATGAATCATGAATCATACATCAGCCATTGGCCAGCAGCCAGCAGCCAGCAGCCAGCAGCCATTGGCCAGCAGCCAGCAGCCAGCAGCCAGCAGCCAGCAGCCAGCAGCCAGTCGCTAGCAGCCAGCAGCCAGTCGCTAGTAGCCAGCAGCCAGTAGCCAGCAGCCAGTCGCTAGTAGCCAGCAGCCAGTAGCCAGCAGCCAGTCGCTAGTAGCCAGCAGCCAGTAGCCAGCAGCCAGAGGCCAGCATGCAGGATTTTAATTCAAAACTAAAAGTAAACACCAGCAAACAGATTTATATGAATACGAAGAATAAAACAGGCGTTCAATTTATCAGAATGTTACTCGAGGATCTCGTGAATTTCTTTTTTCCGATTTGTTGTGCGGCATGCGATGAACATTTGGTGAAAGGAGAGGAAGGGATTTGTGTTTCTTGTTTGATGACCATGCCTGTAACCGGATTTGAAAAACAAGAAGATAATCCTGTCATTAAACAGTTTTGGGGGAAGGTGCCCGTGAAGGCGGCGATGGCGTATTGCCATTTTAGTAAGGGCGGACGAATCCAGAAACTTATTCATCAACTGAAGTATGAAAATCGTCCCGATATAGGATTGAAACTTGGGCAGCTTTGCGGACACCAGCTTATGCATGCTCCTCAATTTGCGAGGGCGGATTATGTTATTCCGATTCCGCTGCATGCGCATAAATTACGCTTCCGGGGGTATAATCAGGCTGCTAGTTTTGGTCAGGGCGTTTCCGATGTGTTGGGGGTGCCACATCTACCGGAAGGACTGCAACGGAATAAAAATACAGCTAGTCAGACCCGAAAAAGTCGTTTTGATCGGGCGAAGAATGTTTCGGAGGTGTTTTTGCCGGCTGATGCTGATTTATTAAGGGGAAAGCGGGTTTTACTGGTGGATGATGTGGTCACTACAGGTTCTACCCTGGCTGCAGCAGCTGAGGCTTTGGTGAAAATACCCGGGGTGGAGGTAAGTATTGTGACAATTGCCTTTGCCCGCCTGTAAGGAGCGACTATCTTTGTGGCCACATGGCTGAATCATTGCATCTCGCTGAAGAAGGCGCCGGTAAGAAGGAACGATATGAAATCCTGCTTCCGCAATTGGAACATTTGACAGAGGATGAAACCGATCTGATTGCGAATGTGGCGAATATTGTTGCAGTGCTGAAAGAGGCATTCGGCTTTTTTTGGATCGGTGTCTATTTTGTGAGGGCAGAAGAATTGGTGTTAGGACCTTTTCAGGGGCCGCTCGCCTGTACACGAATTGCTTATGGAAAAGGAGTGTGCGGAACGGCATGGAAGGATGGTCGCACAATTGTTGTTGACGATGTTGACGAGTTCCCCGGACATATCGCTTGTTCGTCGTTGTCTAAATCGGAAATTGTTGTGCCTGTATTTGTAAATGATGCGGTAAAGATGGTGTTGGATGTGGATAGTGAAGTGGTGAAAGCATTTGATGAAGTAGATGCCCTTTATTTAGGTAAAGTGGCAAAGCTCATTGGTCGTTTGATGTCTAATACTATCAACGCGTGAGATCAATCCTTAAATTTTTATTGCTATTACTGGTTGCTTCCTGTGCTAACCGGGTGAATCCTACGGGTGGACAAAAAGATACCACTGCTCCTGAGTTGTTGGAAGCGATCCCTGCTCAGCGTACTACGGAGATGAAGGAGAAGGAGATCAGACTCCGCTTTGATGAATTTGTTCAGTTGAATGATTTTCAAGGGCAGTTTATCATTTCTCCATTGACATCTAAATTGCCGGAAGTAAAAGTGGGGAAGAAAGAACTGGTAATCACATTGCCGGATAGTCTCCTGCCGAATACAACGTATACGCTCAGTTTTGGAAAATCAATAGTGGACGTGCACGAGGCGAATCCATTGGTAGATTTTCAATATGTGTTTTCTACGGGTTCGTATATTGATTCCCTGGAGATGAACGGTGAAGTGTATGATGCATCGACACTGGCCTTATTGAAGAATATAACGGTACTGGTGTACCGAAAAACAGGATCAGCGGAAGATGATTCTCTTCCATTCTTGCGTAAACCCGATTATTTTGCACGAACGAATGACAAGGGCGTGTTTGCTATTCGTAACATGGCTGCCGGAAATTACCTGGTGTTCGGCCTCGATGATAAAAACAATAACTATAAATGCGATAACCCACAGGAGGAGGCATTCGCTTTCCTTGATTTTCCGGTGACTGTTCCCTCTACCACGGTGTTGAAGTTGATGCTTTCTATTCAGGAGCCTGCTCTAACACGTATTGCCCGGGGAAGCCGGATTGATCGTCAGTCGGTGGCGATTGGTTTTAATCGGGGTAGTGATAGTGTTTCATTCACGGGATGGAATGGTGAGCCGTGGAATCAGCAATTGTTTTTCTGGTCTGAGCATAGAGATACACTGAAACTTTTCCAGCAACCGGAAGCAGATTCGCTGAAGCTGTTGGTGGCGGATCAGGGTGTTGTATTCGATTCGGTGCGTGTGATGATGGCTCCTGCAAAGGGTGTGAAAGAACCGGCGATGAAGGTGAGAATTTTATTGCGTACTTCCCCGGCCACTGCTGGTCCTGCTGCCGATGCGGTGTTCGGTACGTTGCATCCGGTTGCGGATGGACTCGATTCTGTTGAAGTGGTGGAGGATAGTGCGAAGGCTGTTAAGATGAAGCTTGAGCTGGAGAATGGTGTGCAGGGTCGATTTAAGTTGCGTTTTCCCTGGAAGGAAGGTGCGCGTTATAGATTGAAATTTTATCCCGGCGCAGTAACAGATATCTTCAATGTTACCAATGATACGACCACTTTTGAGTTTACCGTTCCGGATGAAAAGTCATCTGCTATGTTGAGCATTAAAACGGAAGGACTCACGTCGGGAAAGCAGTATCTCCTGCAGTTAACCAATGAAAAATTTGAGTTGATCCGGCAGTTTAAATTATCGGGAGATTCTAGTATTTCACTTAGTCATCTTCCTGCTGCTACCATGAGACTTCGGATTATAACCGACGTTGATCGGAATAACCGCTTTACACTTTCACATTATGGTCGTCGTCGTCAGCCGGAGCCGGTGTATATCTATCCGGAAACGCTGACACTTCGTGCTAACTGGGAGCAGGAAGTAATTTTAAAGTGGCAGGAGTAAGTAAATCAGAAAAAATTGTAAATTAGCGTATCATTTCAGTTATGTCAGACACAAAGATTAATTCATCGAAAGCTCCGGAGCCGGTTGGTTTATATCCACATGCACGTCGTGTGGGCGATTTATTGTTTCTATCAGGAGTTGGTCCCCGCGAACGTGGTACAAAGAAAATTCCCGGTGTGGAGTTGGATGAAAACGGAAAGATTCTTTCGTATGATATCGAAACGCAATGTCATTCCGTATTTCGCAATATCAAGTATATCCTCGAAGATGCAGGCAGCAGTTGGGATAAAATTGTGGATGTAACCGTATTCCTGACGAATATGAAGGACGATTTCCCGATCTACAATAAAGTGTACGCGGAATATTTCAAAGACAATCTGCCTTGCCGCACTACCGTTGAAATTAATTGCCTCCCAACACCTATTGCCATTGAATTAAAGGTGATAGCTACCATGAGCTGATTAATCCAGTCAAATTATTCGAAGATCTCAGATGTTAATGTTTTAGAAGTGAAATTTGTATGCAAGTCAATTTATGAGCTTGTCATTCGTTTAAAATCCTGAAGACTAAATTTTGATTTCAGAGACTTGCTGTTTTCAATCGACTCCAAGCGGACATCTGTTATCTTCTAACAGAACTATTCGCCAAATAAATGAAAGAGGTCTTCGCTCTTTAGTGAGACTTTCCGGTCGCCTGAAAAATCATGTTTTATTTTTCCATTCTCGAGATAAAGCAGTCGGTTTCCGTATGTAATTCCGTCTTTTAATCGATGGGTGATGAGAATAGCGGTTAGTTTTTTCTCCTGAATAATCCGATTGGCCAATTCCATGATGGTTTCCGCTGATCGGGGATCCAAGGCAGATGTTGGCTCATCCATCAATAGTAAATCACAGGAATCCATGGTGCACATGAGCAATGTTAACGCTTGTCTTTGTCCGCCACTTAAACTTCCCATTGCTGTGTCTAACTTGTTTTCAAGTCCCATGTGGAGGCTTTGTACACTCGCTGCAACCTTTGCTCTGAAATTTTTATCAGTTCCTATCTTGATTTTTTTTCCTGTGGTTCTTAATGCAGCCAGACGAAAATTTTCAAGGATGCTGAGTTCGGGAGCAGTGCCGCTGAGTGGATTTTGAAATAGCCTTGCAATGAATTTGCTTCGTTTATGTTCGGGTGTCTGGGTGATATCAATATTGTTTACCAATACCATTCCGCTGTCCGGTTGCAGATTTCCGGCTACGATATTTAGTAGTGTACTTTTTCCTGATCCGTTAGCGCCCATCACCACCGTGAAATCACCTTTGTTGATCGCAAGGTCGAACTGATTCAGTGCGGTGATCACCTGTTCATCTCCGGCGGGGAATGTCTTTGTCAGCTGTTGCAACTTTATCATAAAGCAGGTGATTTACGGTATTGTCCGATGGCAACAATCAACAATACTATGAGTGCAGTAATTAATCGCAGGTAATTCGGATCGACACCGGCAGATAATGCAAAGGCGATGGCTAGCCGAAATAAAATACATCCGGCCAGTATCACGAGTAGTTGAGCGAATAGATTGCGGGAGGATTTAGCAGGTAAGAAGGCCTCTCCGATCATCACTGCACCCAGACCAGAAACCACAATACCAATTCCCATATTGATGTCGGCGAATCCCTGATATTGAGTAATCAATGAGCCACTGAGTGCAGTAAGTCCGTTGGCAATGGCAAGTCCTGTAATCTTCATGCTGCTCACATTGACGCCCATCGCTCTTACCATCGTTTCGTTGTTTCCGGTTGCTCTCATCGCTATGCCAAAGTCAGTTCGAAGCAGAAAGTACAATAAAAGAAAAACAATGAGTGTGCAAATACCCAGACTGATAATAGTCTTCGCCATCGCAGATCCTCCGGGCAAAATTGTAAAGAGAGTGTTGACATCCAGTAGTGGAAGGTTGGGACGACCGAGTAGCAATAGATTAATAGAGTAGAGTGCAGTCATTACCAGAATACCGGCAAGAAGCGGATTGACCTTTAATCGTGTGTGAATGATTCCGCTACAGGCACCTGCAAGAGCACCACTGAGCATGGCAAGAATGACGGTCAATACAGGATGTACACCCGTTGATAGACAAATCGCTGTGATGACTCCACCGGTTGTGTATGATCCATCAGTAGTGATATCCGGAATTTTAAAAATTCGCAAGGACAGATAAATGCCATAGCCTAATCCGGCAAAAGCAATGCCTTGAATTAATGCAGTGATAAGAAAGGAGGCATTCATAGTCAGGTTTAGGGAATCATGGTGAAGGTACTATCGCTAACTGGATGATATTTTTCCGCAGCTTTTGTATTCATTACGCGAAGTCGTGTTTGGACAATCTCCGGCTTCAATGCAGAGGAGTTTTTGTTTTTTAAAAATGCAGCAGCCTGCACTCCGGATTGAAATCCCCACGCATACATATCAGCACCGAAACTGGCTAAGGCTCCTCTGCTGACGAGTCCGGCTTCGCTGGTAATAATGGGAATGTTTTTTTCCTCGCAACTCTT
>JBIIRF010000030.1:0-13136 GCA_044341715.1 Bacteroidia bacterium
ACTTGAACCAACAGGAACATCAGATCTCAAACGCCTCATAATAGAGGAACTAAAGAGATCTGTAAAAACGTCAACTGCTTCAACCGCGCTAATATCATTTTGCTGAAACTTCCAGTCGATATCCCAGTATTTTCGCTTTGATATGTTTTTATTCTTATCAATTTTCAGGAACGTGGCTGGTTCAAGCTGCTTTATCCCTTTGAAAAAAGTACCATCAGGTGATTCGTAATTTTGCTGCGTACCATAAGCAAGATACAAAAAAACCATTTCTTCGTCCGGCCTTTTCTCCACTCCTCCAGCCCACAAACATTTCATTTCAGAGGCGAACAAAAATGAACTTTCCGTATTCCAATAAAAAAACGGTTTTTCCCCAAATCGATCTCTGGCACAAAACAATGTATCTTCAATGGAATCATAAATACAAAATGCAAACATACCATCCACCTCGTCCAACAAATTCTCTTTCTTATAATCATACAGCGCCAGTAAAACTTCCGTGTCTGATTTTGTTCTGAAAGAATAGCCTTTATCAACAAGTTGGCTTTTCAGTTCAAGGTAATTGTAAATCTCACCATTAAAAACAATCGTATAGCGATCGAGGTAATGCATCGGTTGATTCGCCGCTGCATCCAAATCAATAATAGAAAGCCTTCGATGAGCAAAACCAATACGCTCATTTTTTGAAATCCAGGTTCCAAAGCCATCCGGCCCACGATGAGCCATTTTATCGGACATTTGAAGCAGCCGACTTTCATTGACTTGTGCAATATCTAAACTAAATATACCGGCTATACCACACATAATTGGTTCCTATCGTAACAAAAATACATAAAATCAAGATATTTCCACCTTCGGCTGGTCAAACTATCAAGCACCACTACTACAATCTAGCGCTGGGCAACAGAGGGGAAAATCCTGCTTAAAACACTTTTTCGCTTTCGAAGAAAATACTCTTCAACAAGGGTAGTACTCAGCACTGCCATACCAAAAGACCCAATTAAAAACACAACAACTCCGGCTAAAGTGACACCGAAATAATCCGTCACAATCATCACAAACGGTGGGTGCCACAAGTACCAATTATAACTATAGTAGGCAACAAAACGAACAGGGTACCATTTTGTAAAATCAACAAAATAAAGACCCAAAATCATTAAAAAAAAGGAAAAAGGTACAATTGAATGAAATATGATCTTTTGAAAGATGATTGAATCTAAACTTAAGTGAAAATAAATAGTCACAGCAAAAATCGCAACACCAATTACAAATAGGTATTTAAGTCCTGCGAAGGCTTTTAATCTTGTACCAAAATCGGTGATAATTAAATTCAACAATACTCCCCATGCCAACGCATCTATACGGTTATGAGTAGCAGAATAAGTATCCTTACCTGTTGTTAAAAACCAGGATGCTGCCTTCATTAAAATCCCGGTTAGTATCGCGCCAATCACAAAAGCATAAACAGCATTTCTTCTATTTGACTCCGCAAACAAAAGTCTCACACTCAAGAATAATAACGGCAAAAGAATATAAAAATGTTCCTCTACACAAAGTGACCATACGTGGTCGAAACTCCAATGCAATGGCTCGCCGGTATAATTCTGATAAAAGAAAATATATCTCAAGGCATCGCCGGGACCAATCAATTGATCCGGGTGACTGTCACTATAAACCAAATAAGCAAACAAAGTTCCGAAAATGAGAAAAAAATAATAAGATGGCCAAATTTTAAACCCACGTTGCAGAAAGAAGCGGAAGAAATTAACAGTCCCAGTCTGCCTGAACTCTTTTGTAATAAGGCCACCAACCAACAATCCGGAAATCACAAAAAACAAATCCACACCCAAATAGCCAAAAGGAAGCAGATGATTGAAATGAAACAAAACAACAACAATAATTGCCAATCCTCTGAAAACATCAACCGCTGAATTTCTGCTTTTGGACTTCAGCACTTTAATAACTTCCGGTTTACTTAACATAGACTAATTTAATGTTATCATTCGTAGAATTGGAGTGCGTCTTGAATTTACAATAATCACTTTAACCGTTCACGACATTCAAAGATATAAAATTGACAATTCACTCTGGTGATTTCCACAAATTACATAAATGAGGAAACAGAAAATAAACTTCAAAGGATTATTCAAGGCCAGAACGGGCAAAATCCTCTGTTGCTATTTAGACCTGCCTATCAGCTTAAAGAACCTCCCTTCAACTAATTCGACGATTCTACTATCCGCTATCTTCAACTTTACAGCAAACAGTAAAATCAGCATCATATAAACAGGAGCAGCAACTAAAACAAAAATCAGCTCATGCAACATATACATATAGACTCCATATAATGCCGAAGCAAATACAGTTGAAATAAATAACATTTTCAAAAGAAAAGTAACATCCACCATATCTCCAATACTGCATTTTAAAATTTTCACAGATTTCCAAATCAAAACAACCGCATAACCAAACAGACATAAAATAAAGCTGAAAGCTCCACCCAAAATTCCAAAATAAGAAATTAGAAAATAATTCAGAATCAAATTAACTATACACATTACTACAACTACTCCAAAAATAAACTTACCATTACCACTCACAATTATAACATCCTGATAGTCATTCACACGTATTAACAATGATAAATTGAAAATCGAAAAAACAAGAACACTTTGCAAATATTTATCTGATAAATAAGCCGCCACCAGAGGGCCAGAAAAAAACAATAAGTAGACAAGAATCGGATATATAAGTAACGCGGTAGTTGAAATCCCAATACGTTTCAAGCGGACAATCTCTGACAAATTTCGATCTGCATATAACCGGGCCACTTCCGGCATTACAATCGTTGCAACGGATCCATACAATGAGGCTATAAAGGGGACTTCAATAGCTCCAGCCCTGTAAAATGCAAATGCTGTTGTTCCAAGTATAGCAGAAATCATCATTCCATCTATGTAAAACAATGATCGCTCAATAATTGATGAAACAGCTAAGGGAGATGCCAATCTAAAGAATTTTGCAGCCAGGGATTTCAGATAGCGTCCTCCTTTCCGTATGGCATCAGGAATTGAATAATAGAATGCAAAAGCCTGAACCAAACTTGTCAGACTCAAACAAATCATTAGCAGATATACAGAATGAAAAAATTGTATAGCAATCAACATCAGTGCTATTCGCAACAAATTTGAAAGCACTAATATTGAAGTAACACTTTTCACCTTTCCAAAGTACACCAATACTGAAATAAAAACTGAAACAGGAATTTGAGCAAGTAAATTTACAAGGGAAAGAAAAATAAGATCCTGGAGCAGGGGATTATCAAAAGCCCAACTTACCAATGGCGCAGTAAGAAACATGACGAATGTGCCACCAATGCTTAAATAGAAAATAATTTGCTTCAACGTTTTGAAAACATCCTGTTGAGAATACTCCTTTTCAGAGAAGTAAATATTAGCTATCTGGTTAAGATTAAAAGCAAATATGCCTTGAATAACAGTAATCAATAATAAAACCTGCCCAAATGAACCATACTCTTCATAAGACAATGTACGTACCAGGTAAGGAAGTGTTAAAAAATTAATGAGCACATTCAGCCCATTACCAAGCGTCAGTATCAATACTTTAGTTGACCGAGCATCACTCATTTATCCATTCTTTTTACTGCGATAATTTAAAAAAAACTAAAAGTTTATGATTAAACGCAGTAGCGAAAATACGAATTCCAATGCTAACAATTAACAGAAAAACGAATTGTTTTTCCCCGTACAAACAGCAACAAAATCAAATTTAATGCGACCACAAATATTTGATCCTCAAACAACTGTATTGCATCAGAGCGGAAATATCAGCACCAATAAAATCAACGGATTCAACTTCCGACCTAAGGTTTTACATAATAGGCTTTTAAAGTAAAGCCAAGTCCGGAGATGGTCAATAAAACGTTTACGACTTTTTTTGCCAAACTGAAAAATACATTTCCAGAAGCAGCAGTCCGAAGCATTTCATCTCTTGCTTTTAAATCAGTCCTTGAAACACTGCCGGCTTTATCAGCAGCTACACGTGAAAAAGTTATACCTGTGGTCAAAAGCTTTTCTTTTCTAAAGCCTGCATCAGTTAATCCTTTATTAATAGTTTTCTTAGTGAAATAGCCCAAATGCTCAGGATATTCAATTATATTATATTGTGCTTTATACTTTCTCCGCAAATAACAGTTCCAGTTAGGAGTAGTAAGGTAAGTCATTCCACCATGCCGAAGCACAGAATATATTTTACTGAACTGTACCGAAGGATTATTGACATGTTCAATTACTTCTGAAGAAAAAACCACATCAAACTTTTCGTTATCGAAATCACCCACATCCAGATCACCTTGCTTCATTTCAATACCCTTACTTTCACACAATTTCACGGCATCACTTGAAAATTCAGTACCATAAACTCTCCAACCGCGTTTTTTCGCCTCATCCAAAAACCATCCACGACCACATCCTACATCCAGAATAGAATTATTCTTACGATACTGTTCAAAATAATCTAACAACAAATTATATGACTTGATTGTACTTTGATTTGGCGTACCTGTATATGAATAAGTCTTGTAATGTGTGATCAGCTCTTCAACAGTAGGAATACGAAGCATAAAGACAAAGCTGCAATCATTGCAAATAACCAATTGGTGCTCCTCATACTCCGGCAAAGGAGAAATATCAGCAGAATCACATAAAATACATGCTTTATGCACCATTGGCCAGACAACTTTATTTTTGAGTTGAACAGGCGAATATATTGAATTCAGAAAAGCAACAGGCCTGACCAACCATTCATTTCGGAATCATCAATTAATATCATTCTGCCCTACCACTTCACAAACTTTACCAAACTCCTTTTAATCGCTGAATATCAAACATATATAAAATTTCAAAAATAGCTATCTTTGAAGCCGGCACAGCGCTCTTCCGGAAACTTACTTTTAAGAATTTAAGTGAATGGTCAGCGATTCATCCATGGAAAAGAAAATCAAACTTACATATGTAGTATCGGGGGTTGACTACTCATTGGGGTTTCTATGGATTGCCAAAGAAATTGACAGAACTAAATACGATTTTGAATTTATCTTTCTAGCCAAATCGCCACCATCTTTATACAAACAATTTAAAAGTGATGGCATTAAAACCAGGTATATTCAATGTAGAAGTAAGGCAGACTACATTCCAGCATTATTAAAATTTCTTTTTATATTCATTAAAAACAGACCACAGATAATACATGCACAATTAATCGAAGCTGGATTATTATCTCTTCCTATAGCATGGATATTACGTATAAAAAAGCGGATTTACACCCGGCATCATGCAAGCTACAACAGTGAGTATTACCCACACATGGTCAAGTATGATAAATTAATAAATTCCCTCAGCACTCACCTTGTGGCTATCTCCAATAATGTTGCAGAAGTATTAAACAAATCGGAAGGAGTCGCAAAAGAAAAAATAACTACAATTCCTCATGGATTCATGATGGATTCGTTCATTTCACCTGACCCAAAAAAAATTGACCTGCTCAAACAAAAATATAATCCATCAAATAAAGGGCCGGTTATCGGAGTAATTTCCAGATTTATAGAGTTAAAAGGACTACAATATATCATCCCAGCCTTTCGGGATTTTTTAAAAACCAACCCCTCTGCTTATCTGGTAATGGCAAATGCGAGCGGAAATTACCAACAAGAAATCGACGGATTACTTTCCACATTACCAACTGACAGCAATATAAAAATCGGCTTCGAAAAGGATTTATTCTCTCTTTACGGTGTATTTGACTACTTCATTCATGTACCTATTAATCATACTGTTGAAGCCTACGGACAAGTGTATGTTGAAGCATTAGCTGCAGGTATACCTTCTATATTTACACTTTCAGGTATTGCCAGAGATTTTATCGAAAACGAGAAAAACGCTATTGTAGTACCCTTTAAAAACTCACCAGAGATTTTCTCAGCACTGGAAAAACTAAATTCTAACGAATCATTAAAAAACAAATTAATAGAAACAGGAAGAAAAGACGTAGTCAAACTATTCAGTTTCGAAAAATCGCTAGAACAATTAAATCAACTTTATGTCTGAGAACCTTTTAATATCTGTTGTAATCCCCACTTACAACAGGGCGGATTTTATTTTAAAAACACTCAACTCCATCCTTGAACAGGAATATCAAAACTTCGAGGTAATTATTGTTGATGACGGGAGCACAGACAACACTCTTCAATTACTGGAAAAGGTTAAGGATCCCCGATTAAAAATAATTCCTATAAAAAATTCTGAAAGAGCTGCTGCAAGAAACAGAGGTGCAGAAGCCGCAACCGGCTCCTATGTAAACTTTTTTGACTCAGACGATCTGGCGTTACGGAATCACCTTTCTACAGCAGTACAAACAATATTTCAATTAAATTCTCCTGAAGTCTTCCACCTAAACTTTGAAATCAGAGATACCGAAAACAACCTTGTTAAAACCGGACGTATTTACAAGGAAGGCGAAACTGCCAACGAAAGACTGGTCATGGAGAATACATTCAGCTGCAACGGTGTATTTGTACGACGAGACATAGCATTAGCGAACAAATTCAACGAAGATCGATTATTATCCGTTTCTGAGGATTACGAATTATGGATACGACTTGGCAGCAGATTTCCTCTTTATATGGTGAACGAAGTAACATCAACAATTATTCTCCACGACATGCGCTCCGTTTTTTCAATTAATGAGAAAAAGTTACTGGACAGAAAGAATTTGCTTTTAAAATATGCATTTGCCGACCCTGAAGTACAAAAAAGATATGGTAAAAGAAAAAAGAGGATTGAAGCTTTTTCAGATACTTACATCGCACTTCATCTGATAATGGGAGACAGACTAACTCTTGGATTAAAATACTTTATAAAAGCCATACTACTTGACTTCTATTGTTTAAACGACAGGCGAACACTTGGTATTGCCAAACAATTTATACTTGGACTAGGCAGAAAATTTAAATTCGGACATCAGCGACCATAGATAACAATATAAAAACAACTCAAAAAATCATGTGTGGTATAGCAGGATTTGTTTCGTTTGATCAACTTTATACAGAGAGTCAATTACAGATTATCACAGCCCGACTTTCTCATCGTGGACCTGATGCATATGGCTTTTACTTTGATGGAATTTGCGGACTTGGACACAGAAGATTATCAATTATCGACTTGTCAGAAAATGCAAATCAACCCATGTATTCTGAAAACGAGCGATATGTAATAGTTTATAACGGAGAGGTATATAATTTTCAGGAGTTAGGAGCTGAAATCATGCAAAACAAACATGCTGGCTTCAAATTCAAAACATCATCGGACACAGAAATAATCCTGGAAGCTTTTCTTCAATATGGCGAGAATTTTGTTGAACATCTGAATGGAATGTTTGCTATTGCAATTTATGATAAATCCGAACAGTCGTTACTCCTCTATCGTGACCGAATCGGCATAAAACCAGTTTTTTATCATTGGGACGGGCGAAATATTTTGTTTGCATCAGAGTTAAAATCAATTGTTGCCATAAAGGAAAACGAATTAAAAGTCAATAAAAAATCGGTTTATGATTTTCTTCACTTAGGGTTTATCCCTGCACCAAACACAATTTACCAGGATGTATTCAAATTAAACCCCGGCGCATATCTAAAAGCAGATAAATCAGGTCTGATAAAAACTGTTTATTGGAGCCTGAAAGATAAAATAACAAACAAGACCATAAGTAACAAAGAAGAAGCCTTGGTTAAACTCAGTGACTTAATCATGAGCTCGGTACAGTATCAATTAAGAAGTGATGTACCATTTGGAGTTTTCCTGAGTGGAGGAATCGACTCTAGTTTAGTGACCGCTCAGGCCGTAAATTTGTCGGGGGTGAAAATCAACACCTTTTCAATTGGATTTGAAGAAAACAAATACAACGAATCATCCTATGCAAGGGCAGTAGCAAAACATCTTGACACGAAACATCATGAGTTCATTGTATCCTACAAAGACGCGATAGACTTAATTGATACCGGCTTTGAATCATATGATGAACCAAATGCAGACTCTTCCATAATCCCCACCATGCTTGTCTCCAAACTTGCCAGAAATCATGTCACCGTTTGTTTGTCAGGAGAAGGTGGTGATGAATTATTCCTTGGTTATGGGACTTACCAATGGGCACGAAGACTAGCCAATCCTGTCTATTCACTACTTGGAAATCCCGCATCTAAAATCCTACAACACTTCCCCTCCAGATACCGAAGAATAAGCAAGATGCTAAACACGAATGCATCATTAAACCTTCGAAGCCACATTTTCTCTCAGGAGCAATATTATTTCACACATGAAGAAATAAATCAACTTGCAGAACCAGCATTTGCTATCCCCGGTTTTCTAACAGACATTGAAGATTTTGAAGAAGTGCACCCTGAAATTTCAAATTCAGGTGTGCATAGCCGGACACTCAACCCAATGGAGAAACAGGCGCTCTATGATTTACAGTATTATCTTCCTGATGACCTTTTAACAAAAGTTGACCGCGCAAGCATGCGCTATTCACTTGAAACCCGAGTGCCATTTTTAGATCATCGTGTAATCGAATTTGCGATTAATCTATCATCAGACTTAAAATACCATCAAAACACCCCTAAGTATATTTTAAAAGAAATTTTATATCAATATGTACCTAAAGAACTTTTTGACCGACCAAAACAAGGATTTTCCATTCCACTGAATAAATGGCTTAAGGGCGAATTAAGATATTTAATTGACGACTATTTAGCTCCAAGTCAAATCCAGCAAACCGGATTTGTTAAGCCAAGTGCAGTAGCGAAAATTCTGGAAGATTTTTTTAACGGAAACGACTATCTCTTTATGAGAGTGTGGCAATTAATTACTTTGCACAAATGGGCAAAGGATCATAAATTAAATTTATAAACTAGGAAAAGGAAGTTTGATCAACCCATACAGTCCGGTTCTTTTCATTCTCTTCAATTTCTTTGCGACGAATATGTTGAATCAAAAACAAACCTGCTACGAAAAAGGGGATAGACGGAATTTTATACCGCACCAGACTACCGAAATTACTTGTTGACAACCCAACCGAGAACGCAAAAAATATTGCAAAAAACAATGAAAAGGTCAACATGTGATTCTTAAAGAAATAACTGAATATTCTGTATCCACGAACAAGAATAACAACCCGCAAAGCAAAAATCAAGAGGATTAAATTTTCAACACCTGAAATAAACATTACAACGTTATTGCTTTCAACAATTAATGGACGAAAGATTGCAGAAAAGGTTGCAATCGGGAATTTACTCATCATACTTGGAATTGTTGAATCGAATTCACCAATGTCATATGAATTCCCCTGGTAATAATCACTTTTCAAGTCTCGCTGAGTAATTTTTGCCTTTTCCAAAATGGACTCGACTTGATAATCAGCCAAAGCATCTCCCATTACCATCATCAAAAGATAACCAAATCCAATTCCAACAATCATGAGAAAAGGTAATGATAATGCCCGAACTGTGCGAATTTGAATTTTTCCAACATTTAACTGTACAAGCCACAATATCATCGCGGGCAGCAAGCCAACCAAAATATATGGTTTAATAGAAATAATCGTATAAGCAGAAAGAACAATGGCGAGCAAATTCAACAATACTTGTTTTCGTTTGACAAATATATAGTACAACCCTGTGTAGAAAAATCCCAAAGCCCCGAGCGTGAAAGTATCTTTCAATAGTCCTGACCCCCAAAAGAAAACTGAAGGGATAAACAAAAATGAAATTGCCATTTGCTTTGTTAAATCAGGAAATTCAAGAGCAAAAACTTTATACAATCTCCAAATACCTGAAAAAGAGATGGTTGCACAAAGAACAGAGGTGGTTAAATAACTTTGGAAGGAGACAGAAACAATAAAGAATGCGATTTTAACAACTGCCCAGGCTTTAGGATCCCTTGCGTACACCGCATAACCGGTTTCAGTATTAAAGTAATACAGGAGAGAGCTATCCCCCTTAGAAATCATGACATTCCAAAAGGAACCAGAATTATACATTGCCAAATTCTGCAATGCCAGTACATTATTGTAATACTCTATAGTATCTCCACCAGAATAATAAAGGGTATAAACTAGTGCAACTCCCAAACCACCAATCATTTTTGCAACCAAACCCGGCATATAATACCTGTACAAGGGCTGTGTTTCTTTCCTTTTTTTAGCGTAAATATTTGCCACCACCAAAATGATGATCGTATAAATCGGCAAGAGAACTGCATCTAAGATTGTATATTGTTCCATTCTATTATCGATACGAACTTACGAATTAATTCTTTTGATTTACATTTGGAAGCTCAATTGCTGCGACAAATCAGTGACCACCAAAACAATTTTATATATATCCTATGACGGGATGACTGACCCATTAGGTCAATCGCAGGTACTCCCATATCTCTGCGGACTATCTTCCGCGGGTTATGTTATTCATCTGATTAGTGCTGAAAAGCCAGAAAATTTCAGTCAATTGCGTTTCGAAATCGAAGCTATCTGCAAAGCGAACAACATCCAATGGCATCCGGTTCCGTATACGAAAAACCCTCCTATTGTAAGTACAATAAATGATATCCGAAAAATTAGTCAATTAGCAAAAAGTCTCCATAGTCAGTTTTCATTTGATCTGGTACATTGCAGAAGCTATATATCCGGAATTATTGGTTTACGATTAAAGCGAGAATATAAAATACCTTTTTTATTTGACATGCGAGGTTTATGGGTAGATGAGAAAGTAGATGGAAATATCTGGAATCTAAACAATCCGGTGTTCAGGATAATCTACAATTACTTCAAGAAAAAGGAAAAGGAACTATTCAAGGAAGCAGACGGATTGATTTCTCTTACTCACAAGGCGTGTCCTGTTATTCATACAATTCAACCCAATCCTGTAAAACATCAACGCATTCAAGTCATTCCGTGCTGCGCAGATGTTAACCACTTCAACCCAATACTTACCACCAGTGCCGGAGTTGATGAATGGAAAAACAAACTCGGCATAAAGGACAGTGACTTTATTTTTGCCTATCTCGGGAGTTTCAGCACATGGTATCTTCCTAAGGAAATGCTTCAGTTTTTCAAACGGCTTCTGATACATAAACCAGAAAGCAGATTTCTGGTAATTACCCACGACTCTCCAGAGCTGCTTTTGAAGTATGCCAACGAATGTGGTGTGCTTGCAGAAAAAATAATCATCACTAAATCAAACCGGAAAGAATTACCTGCGCTTCTGAAACTCATACATACATCGATCAGCTTTATCAAACCTTCTTTCTCGAAAATCGCAAGTTCACCAACAAAGATTGGAGAACTGCTGAGCATGGGAATACCTGTAGTTTGCAACAAAGGAATAGGAGATACGGATGAGATCATTCTTCAATCCGGCGCAGGAGTAGTTTGCAATGGATATACCGACGATCAGTACGATCAGGCAATTGAAGAGCTACTACGTTTGCAAAGAGTTGTAAGTCCGGAGAAAATCAGAGAGGAGGCAATACGTATTTTCAGTCTTGAAGAAGGAGTATCAAAGTACAAAGATATGTACGATTATCTCACCGGTCATTCATGATGGTAAGGTTCATTTTTTAGAATCGTCATTGCCCGATAGAGTTGCTCAATAAAAAATACTCTCACCATTTGATGCGTAAAAGTCATCTCCGATAAAGAAATGATTTCATCTGCTCTGGCCCGTACTGATTCACCAAAGCCAAATGGACCACCCACCACAAAAACCAAATCTCCGTTAATACCGACAAATTTTTTATTCAGCCAAACCGAAAATCCAACAGAAGTGAATTGTTTCCCCTTTTCATCCAGCAAGACCAGATAATCTCCCGGCTTCAATTGTCCTAAAATCTTCGCAGATTCCTCCTCCAGGGATTTTTGCTTGCTTTTTGCTGCAGTCCGAGATATTTCCAAGTCCTTCATTTCAAACTGGAGATACTTCTTAAGGCGGGCTACGAACTCATCGGCACCCTCTTTTACCCATCCTTTATCCGTCTTGTTTACAGTTAATAGCCTGACTTTCATTTTTTTATGACAATTTTTAACATTTTATTGTGTTAAAAACACATGAGGGTTCACATGAATAATCCTCAAAAATGGTATAATATTGCATAAAGAGGATCATAAAAGATATGCAGTCTCATTTTGGCAAGAAATTTGATCCCTAGTGAGTATCACCATGAAAAAAATATTCATCATCTTCTGTCTTACGCTGATTGGGGTCAATCTTGCGGTAGCCAAGTTCGATATGCTCGATGACATTGCCAACGCATTAAGAAGCGGCGATGCCCGATCTGTATCCAGATTCTTTGGTAACACGATTGATCTTACTATCACTTCACAGGAGGAAGTATACAGTAAAGTACAGGCTGAGCAGGTATTACGTGATTTCTTCACAAAAAACCCTCCAAGATCCTTTAATATCATTCACAAAGGAGAATCTAAAGAAGGTGCCCGCTATGCAATTGGTACTTTAGTAACCAGCAACGGAGCCGTATATCGAACTTACTTTTTCATCAAACAACAAGGGAGCACCTCCATCATTCAAGAGTTGAGGTTCATGAAAGAATAATAAAAGCCCGGTCCAACACCGGGCTTTTTCATTGAAGACAACCACCTTCAACTTTGTTTATACTCTCCAAATACGCAATTTTGTACCTGTTATGGAAACACTTAGTTTTATCAAAGCAGCACTTGCCGAAGATATCGGCACAGGTGATCACACATCACTTTCTACAATTCCAGCCGATAAAAAAGGATCTGCTCATTTGCTGGTTAAAGAAGATGGTGTTTTATCCGGCTTAGCTTTAGGACTAATCATCATTAACGAAGTAGATCCATCATTAAAAGTTGAGGTTCTTAAACAAGATGGAGAATCGCTCACTAAGGGAGACATTGTTTTAATCGTAGAAGGTGCAATTCAAAGTATATTAAAAGCAGAAAGACTTACACTGAACTGTATGCAACGTCTTAGTGGTGTTGCTACGATTACCCGTAAATACGCAGAAACAATTAAAGGCACCGGTGCAAAA